>NZ_JALQDI010000005.1:0-173468 GCF_023631305.1 Caballeronia sp. INML3B | reverse complement strand
GATTTTGTGTGATTTATATCGCCGCCCCCGGGGGGGGGGCCCATATAAATTTTGAAACAAAACAAAAAAAAAAGCCCCCCCCCCCCCGCATAGGGGCAGTGCTAATAAACCAATAACAAAACGGGATCCGGCAAAAAAAAACCCTACCGCCCCACGTGCTTCTCATCCAAATCAAGATTCAATTTAAGCACATTCACCCTGGGCTCTCCGAGCAAACCAAACTGCCGCCCGCTCGTGGCCCGAGCGACAATCGCCTCGACCTGCGCCACCGACATCCCGCGCTCCTTCGCAACGCGAGGAACCTGATAAGCCGCGGCAGCAGGACTGATATCCGGATCGAGCCCGCTCCCCGACGAAGTCACGAGATCGACAGGCACGGCAGCCCGATTGCCCGGATCGAGCTCATGCAACGCGGCGATCCGCGCCTTGACCTCATCGGCGAGCGCGGGATTCGTCGGCCCGAGATTCGAGCCGCCGGAATTCCCGGCGTTATACGGATTCGGCGTCGTCGCCGACAAACGGCCCCAGAAATACCCAGGCGCATCGAACTGCTGTCCGATGATCGCCGAGCCGACCACCTTGCCATCGCGCTCGATCAGACTGCCATTCGCCTGATGCGAAAACGCCGCCTGTCCGATCGCGGTCACGACCGCCGGATACACCACGCCCGTCACGACGCTCAACGCGACGAACAACACCAGCATGGGACGCAAAAAGCTCTTCATGATGTACATGCCTCGATAAAAGATGCGGTCAACTCCAGCCCAGCGCGGCGATCGTCATATCGATCAGCTTGATGAACGGAAACGGCAACAGAATTCCGCCTAGGCCGTAGATCAGCAGGTTCCGTCGCAACAACGAAGCCGCACCGAGCGCGCGATACTTCACGCCCTTGAGCGCCAGCGGAATCAGAAACACGATGATCAGCGCGTTGAAGATCACCGCCGACAAGATCGCCGACGCAGGCGAAGCCAGATGCATGACATCCAGCACGCGCAACTGCGGATACGTCGTCGCGAACGCGGCCGGGATGATCGCGAAGTACTTGGCGACATCATTCGCGATGGAAAACGTCGTCAGCGAGCCGCGCGTCATCAGCATCTGCTTGCCGATCTCGACGATCTCGATCAGCTTCGTCGGATTCGAATCGAGATCGACCATGTTGCCCGCTTCCTTCGCGGCCTGCGTGCCGGTGTTCATCGCCACCGCGACGTCGGCCTGCGCGAGCGCGGGCGCGTCGTTGGTGCCGTCGCCGGTCATCGCGACGAGCCGCCCCTGCGCCTGATGTTCGCGGATCGTCGTGAGCTTGGCCTCGGGCGTCGCCTCGGCGAGGAAGTCGTCGACGCCCGCTTCCGCCGCGATCGCCGCGGCCGTCAGGCGGTTGTCGCCCGTCACCATCACCGTCTTGATGCCCATCTTGCGCAGCTCCGCGAACCGCTCGCGAATCCCGCCCTTCACGATGTCCTTCAACTCGATCACGCCGAGCGCACGCGTCGTATCGTTCACGCGCTCGGCGACCACGAGCGGCGTGCTGCCGCGACGCGCGATCTCGTCGACGGCGTTCTGCACGTCCTGCGCAAAGCGCCCGCCGTGCTCTTCGACGTACTTCTTCACCGCATCGGCCGCGCCCTTGCGGATCTCGCGATTCTGAAGATCGACGCCGCTCATGCGCGTCTGCGCCGTGAACGCGAGGAACGTCGCGTGCAGTGTCGCCATGTCGCGCTCGCGGATATTGAAGCGCTGCTTCGCCAGCACGACGATGCTGCGGCCTTCCGGCGTTTCATCGGCGAGCGATGCGAGTTGCGCCGCATCGGCGAGATCGCGCTCGGCGATGCCTGGCGCCGCGACGAACGTCGATGCCTGGCGATTGCCGAGCGTGATCGTGCCGGTCTTGTCGAGCAACAGCACGTCGACGTCGCCCGCCGCCTCGACCGCGCGGCCCGACGTGGCGATCACGTTCGCCTGCATCATGCGGCTCATGCCCGCGACGCCGATCGCCGAAAGCAGCCCGCCGATCGTCGTCGGAATCAGACACACGAGCAGCGCGACGAGCGCGGTGATCGTCACGACGTGGCCCTGCTTCGCCGCTTCCACGGAGAACAGCGAGAACGGCAGCAGCGTGGCCGTGGCGAAGAGCAGCACGAGCGTCAACGCGACGAGCAGGATCGTCAGCGCGATTTCGTTCGGCGTCTTCTGACGCTTGGCGCCCTCCACCATCGCGATCATGCGATCCAGAAACGCCTCGCCCGGATTCACCGACACACGCACGACGATCCAGTCCGAGAGCACGCGCGTGCCCCCCGTCACCGACGAGAAGTCGCCGCCCGACTCGCGGATCACCGGCGCCGATTCGCCCGTGATCGCCGATTCGTCGACGGATGCGACGCCTTCGATCACTTCGCCATCGGCGGGAATCACATCGCCCGCTTCGACGAGGACGACATCGCCTTTACGCAGATCGGTCGACGTCGTGATGCGGATCGGCGACTTCGGATGCGGCTCGTTGAGCTTCTTCGCCATCACGTTGTGCTTCGCGCTGCGCAACGACGCGGCCTGCGCCTTCGAGCGCCCTTCCGCGAGCGCTTCGGCGAAGTTCGCGAAGAGCACGGTGAACCAGAGCCACAGTGCGATCGCGAGAATGAAACCGGCAGGCGCTTCGGCCTGGCCGGCGAGCGCGGCAATGAAGAGGACCGTCGTCAGGATGCTGCCGACGTAGACGCAGAACATCACCGGATTGCGCAATTGCGTGCGCGGCCCGAGCTTCCTGAACGCATCGACGATCGCGGGCTTCACGAGCGCCGGGTCGAACATCGAGCGCGCCGCCGTGCGTGCCTGCCCGAGATTCTCCGGGCGATGCAGCGGAGGTTGATTGGATTGAGTCATGCTGTTCCCGAATTCAGTGGCCTGTGATCATGGTGAGATGCTCGACGATGGGACCGAGCGCGAGCGCCGGCACATACGTGAGCGCGCCGACGAGCAGCAGCGTGCCGAGCAGCAGCACCACGAAGAGCGGACCGTGCGTCGGCAGCGTGCCGGCGGTCACGGCAAGACGTTTCTTCGCCGCGAGCGAGCCCGCGATGGCGAGCACGGGCACGATCGAGCCGAAGCGGCCGAACCACATCGCGATGGCGAGCATCGAGTTATAGAACGGCGTGTTCACCGAAAGGCCCGCGAACGCGCTGCCGTTGTTGTTGGCGGCGGAGCTGAACGCATAGAGGATTTCGGAGAAGCCATGCGCGCCGGGATTCGCGATACCCGCGGTGCCCGACGCCGTGAGCACGGCGATCGACGTGCCCACGAGCACGATCAGCGGTGTGAGCAGGATCGCGATCGACACCATCTTCATTTCGAAGGACTCGATCTTCTTGCCGACGTATTCCGGCGTGCGTCCGATCATCAGCCCCGCGACAAAAACCGCGAGCAGCGCGAAGACGAGCATGCCGTAGAGCCCAGAGCCGACGCCGCCGAAGATCACTTCGCCGAGCTGGATCAGCAGCATCGGCACGAGGCCGCCCAATGGCGTCAGTGAATCGTGCATGTTCGCAACCGCGCCGCACGACGCCGCCGTGGTCGCGACCGTGAAGATGCCCGATTGCGCAATGCCGAAGCGCGTTTCCTTGCCTTCCATGTTGCCGCCCGCCTGCGATGCGAAGGCACGCGTATCGACGTGCAACGACGCGTAGAGCGGATTGCCCGCCTGCTCCGCCGAAATCTCGCCGACGCACGCGGCCGCGAACGCGATGGTCATCGCGGCGAGCACGGCATAGCCTTGCCGGCCGTCGCCGACCGTGCGGCCGAACACGACGCACAGCGCCGCCGGGATGATCAGCATCGCGAGCATCTGCATGAAGTTCGAGAATGGCGTCGGGTTCTCGTACGGATGCGCGGAGTTGGCGTTGAAGAAGCCGCCGCCGTTGGTGCCGAGCATCTTGATCGCTTCCTGCGACGCGACCGGGCCCATCGGCAACGTCTGCTTGTCGGCCGTGAGCGTTTGCGTGACGGACTTGCCCTGCGCGTCAGTCGATTGCATCTGATAACGCGTGACCTGAAGCGTCGGCACGTCCTGAGACGCCTTGAAGTTCTGGATCGCGCCCTGGCTCACGAAGACGAGCGCGAAGACGACGGCGAGCGGCGCGAGGATGTACAGCGTCGTGCGCGTGAGATCCACCCAGAAGTTGCCGATGGTCTGCGCCGAGTGCCGCTTGAAGCCGCGAATCAGCGCGACGACCACCGCGATGCCCGTCGCCGCCGACAGGAAGTTCTGCACGGTAAGGCCGAACATCTGCGCGAGATAGCCGAGCGTGCTTTCGCCGCCGTAGTCCTGCCAGTTCGTGTTGGTCACGAAGCTGACGGCGGTGTTGAACGCGGCATCGGGCGTCATGCCGCTCATGGATTGCGGATTGAGCGGCAGCATGCCTTGCAGGCGCAGCAACGCGTACAACACGAGCGCGCCGAGGACATTGAAGAGCAGCACGGCAAGCGCGTAATGCTTCCATGACATCTCGGCATCGGGGTCGACGCCGGCGATGC
This sequence comes from Caballeronia sp. INML3B, assembly GCF_023631305.1. NCBI lineage: Bacteria > Pseudomonadati > Pseudomonadota > Betaproteobacteria > Burkholderiales > Burkholderiaceae > Caballeronia > Caballeronia sp. INML3B. The sequence continues at coordinate 168,938 of NZ_JALQDI010000005.1, read as the reverse complement.
GGTAGAGCATCGATTCGAGCGGGCGGCCGATTCTGCGCACGACGATCGACGTGCCGTCGAGCACGCCCGCCATGTAGCGCCCGAGCGGAATCGCGAGCGCGATGAGCACGACGATGAAGATCGCCGTCTGCACGAAGGTATTGGCGTTCATTCGAGATCCTCCGCACGCAGGAGCGCGTACACGAGGTACACGAGAAGCAGCAGCGTCGAGGCTGCCGCGAGCCACATCATCCAGGCGTTCATGAGCGGCCTCCGGGCACGCGGCGGCGCAATCGCTCGCAGCCGCCCGCGAGCGCCACGCATAGTCCCCAAAAAAGGACGATGCCGGCGAGGTAAAGCAGGTCCATGTCGTGTTCTCCCCTTGTGTGGTTCAGGACAGGGTCGAGATTAAGGAAATGGACGTAAAGGGCGCGACAAAGGTGGGAATCGGGGCGTAAAAATCGCGTAAACAGGCTGTCGTCACGACACAAGGGCCGCGCGCACGCATCGCGCCGCAGTAGATGCCGGGCACGATCCAGCCGCTGGGAAGCGCGCCGAAAAGGTCCGATCGATTGCCGCGTGGAACGTCTCGGATCTGATCGATGACTTCAAAGACAAGACGCTGAAAGCGCCTCTCGCTGACGGGACGATCTATTACCGAAAGTGGGATCTGGAAAACGTGCTTCGCCCGAAGATCGGCTCGATGGAAGTTCGCAAGGTCACGCCGGCTGACATCATGCACATGCTGGAACGCAGCAAGCGATCGTGGACCGTCTGCAAACGCATCCTCACGACATCGACGCAACTGTTTGCGCACGCCTCAGGGAAGCGGATGATCGACGTCAATCCGTGCGTCGGCATCACGCAGAAGTCGATCATGGGCCCGCGTCCGACGGTCAGATCACGCGTCATGCTATCCGAGGACGAGTTGCGTAAGTTGCTCGGCGAGATCGACGAGACGATCGGCCGCGAGCACGGCCTTGCTCTTCGTGTACTGCTTGCGACATGCGTGCGCACGGTCGAGCTGGCCTACACTGCGCCCACGTTTCTCGGCTACCTCGGACTCGTATATCTCGTGTCCTGGCTGTCGTATCGATACATCGAGTTTGGGGCGGTCAAGGAGTGGAGGGCTCTGCTGCCATCAACGCGAAAGGTCGATGCGGCCGTTGCTGCACCAGCCGACTAGTCGTCTCCCGAGGCTGCATCGCCTGCCGCAGGACGGCCGGAAGACGGTCGTAACCTCAAAAGAAAAAGCCACCCGAAGGTGGCTTGGTGTGACCGGTCTGCACCTGCTTGCCGCCTCGCGGGCGGCTGGTTTGTCACTGGTAAAATGCGCGCTCTAAAACAGGGGGAGCAGTGGCAAAGCGCAGAGTGGATTGGATCGACGCGGCTAAGGGAATCGGCATTTTCTTGTGGTTCTCGGGCACAGCCCGCTCTCCTACGAGAGTCGAGCGTTCGTGTACGCGTTCCACATGCCGTTGTTCTTCTTTCTTTCAGGGTTTCTCGTCGCCAATGCGAATTCGCTTTCAATGGCTGACAAGGCCAAGTCATTGCTGATTCCCTACTTGCTGTTGTGCCTCATACAGCTTGCGATTTTCACGTCTTACGAAAAGGCGCTCATCGACGACCCGACGACGACTGCGCAGGCGATATGGGGTTTTCTGTACTCGTCTGCCCCGGCGCTGAAAATCGACAAGCCATACTGGTTCCTGCCGTGCCTGTTCGTGACCTTCGCGTATTTCAAGCTTCTCACAAGACTAAGGACTACCCGGGGATTAGCAGTAGCAGTCGTTTTTCTTTCGATCGTCGCCTACGAATACAGCTCAATCGCAAGGTCAATGCACCTGCCTAGGTGGCCCTGGAGTTCCGATACAGCATTGATGGCTGTTTGCTTCATGATTGCTGGCTACCTATGCCGGCCGCTGTCGCCCGTTGTCGAGAGTTTGCGAAGACGCACTTCGTTTTGTATCGCAGCGCTTTTATTCTTCTCGGTATGGGTCGTGGTGCAGTTCAATAGCCGAAGCGACATGCTCGGACTCGGCTACGGGCGAAACCTGTACCTCTATGCTGCCGGATCAGCCGCAGGCATTGTTGCCTGCATCTCGCTGGCGCAAGCGCTGTCGCGCGTCCGAGTATTGAAGTGGCTAGGCGAGAACAGCCTCACGCTTTTCATGTTCCAAGGCAACGTTTTAATACTTATCAACGTTGTCATCGGGCAGTTGAACAATGCGCAGATCACTGATTGGCATGTCCAGGACACACTCAAGTGGGGAGTGATCTACGCCCTGGTCGCGATCGTTGCGTTGATGCCGTTCTGTTGGCTTGTCAACAGGTACGCCCCCTGGTTGGTGAGGGGCATACCTCGATCGGCCCCGTAGCGCTGCATCCGTGGCCCGCGCTCGGGCACCCACAGGAATTGACGTGCCCGGGAGACCCAAGCAGGTCGCCGTGACTGTGGTCGGCAGCGCCGGGTGACGCTCGATGAAGTAGATGCGCCCGATCGCGTCCTGGAATCGGCCGGCCGATGTGTCAGGATCTACGCCGTTCACGACCTCGAGGATGTCGTCGTTTTTTGCGCCGACGATCGCTGCTGTGCTCGAGGCAAGCTGGCCCTGCGGTGTGCTCAGATTAGGCGTGCCGTCGGCGTTCGTCGTGCCAATCGAAGTGAGCGCGGATAGAATGGCTGGCGCCCTCCCCCCGCCCGATCGCCCACCAAGGCCCGGGGGGTAGCCAAGTGAATAGCTAGACCCGCGCCCAAGGCGCCCGCCCTCCTCAAAGCCTTACTGACAAAGCCTCTCTGAATCTCGTGAAAATCGCCACCTGGAACGTCAACTCCCTCAAAGTCCGCCAGCAACACGTCATCGACTGGCTCGCGCTCTCGGGCGTCGACGTGCTGTGCCTTCAGGAACTGAAGATGCCCGACGAGAAATTCCCTCGCGCCGAACTCGAAGCCGCCGGCTACAAGAGCTGGTTCGCGGGACAGAAGACGTACAACGGCGTCGGCATTCTGGTGCGAGCGGACGCGGGCTTCGAAGTGGATGAAATCAGCGTGGTGCGCAATATCCCCGGTTTCGAGGACTTGCAGCAACGGGTGATCGCCGCGACGATCGACGGCGTGCGCATCGTCTCGGCCTATTTCCCGAACGGTCAGGCGCCCGGCTCCGAGAAGTTCGCCTACAAGATGCGCTGGCTGGATGCGCTGCGTGAATGGCTGCGCGAGGATATGGCGCGTCACCCGCAGCTTGCGCTACTGGGCGATTACAACATCGCGCCGGAAGACCGCGATGTGCACGATCCGAAGGCCTGGGAAGGACAGAATCTCGTCTCGCCCGAAGAGCGCGCGCACTTCGCGCAGCTCGTCGAGCTCGGCCTGACCGATGCCTTCCGCAAGTTCGAGCAGCCCGAGAAGCTCTTCACGTGGTGGGACTACCGGATGATGGCGTTCCGCCGCAACGCGGGGCTGCGCATCGATCACATTTTGTTGTCGGAACAGCTCGCGGCGCGCTGCACGTCATGTGAAGTGGATAAGGTGCCGCGCAAGTGGGATCAGCCGTCCGACCACGCGCCCGTGATCGCGACGATCGACTGATCCCTGTTCAAGCGCCGCTCACGCGTCGAGATGCAGTTCCTGAATCTTGCGCGTGATCGTATTGCGGCCGATGCCCAGCCGCTCCGCCGCCTCGACCTTGCGCCCGCGCGTGAAATCCAGCGCCTCGCGGATCACCGCGGCTTCGAAGCGGCGCGCGAGTTCATCCATCACGTCGGCGGAATTTTCGCGCAACAGGCGCGCGACTTCGGTGCGCAAGCCGTTCTCCCACACGCTCGTCGCGACGCCCGCGACCGTCGGCGCCGACGCGATCGCGCCGTTCGGCGCAGCGGGCGCCGGCGCCACCGCGCCATCGGAAGAAACGGCAATGACCTCCGGCGCATAATCTTGCCGCGGCGTGAGATCGGGCGGCAGATCCTTCTGCTCGATCACCTGCGCGGGCGCCATCACCGTGAGCCAGTTGCAGAGGTTCTCGAGCTGACGCACGTTGCCGGGAAACGGCAGCGACGCGAGATACGCGAGCGCCGCATCCGACACACGCTTGGGCTCGACGCCGAGATCCCGCGCACTCTTTTGCAGGAAATGGCGCGTGAGCAGCGGAATATCCTCGCTGCGCTCGCGCAGTGCCGGCAGACGCAGGCGAATCACGTTCAGGCGGTGATACAAGTCCTCGCGGAACAAGCCCTGCCGCACGCGCGCATCGAGATTCTGGTGCGTCGCCGCGATCACCCGCACGTTCGCCTTCAGCGGATTGTGCCCGCCCACCCGATAGAACTGTCCGTCCGACAGCACGCGCAACAGGCGCGTCTGAAGGTCGAACGGCATGTCGCCGATTTCATCGAGAAAGAGCGTGCCGTTCTCGGCCTGCTCGAAGCGGCCCTGGCGCATCGCCTGCGCGCCCGTGAATGCGCCGCGCTCGTGGCCGAACAGTTCGGACTCCAGCAGATCCTTCGGAATCGCCGCCGTGTTCAGTGCGATGAACGGTCCGTTCGCGCGTGGGCTATGTCGGTGCAAAGCGCGCGCGACAAGCTCCTTTCCGGTGCCTGATTCGCCCGTGATGAGCACGGTCGCCGCCGAATGCGACAAGCGGCCGATCGCGCGGAACATATCCTGCATCGCGGGCGCCTGGCCGAGCATCTCGGGCGTTTCCGTCACCCGCTCGTCGACGGCCGCCTCGCCGCGCATGCTTTCGTCGACGGCGCGGCGGATCAGCTCGACGGCCTTGTCGACATCGAAGGGCTTGGCGAGATATTCGAACGCGCCGCCCTGGAATGCGGCCACGGCGCTATCGAGATCCGAGAACGCCGTCATGATGATGACGGGCAGACCCGGCAGGCGGTCGCGCACGGTCTGCAGCAGCTCCAGCCCGGAGCCGCCCGGCATGCGGATGTCGGAGACGAGCACTTGCGGGCTTTCTCCTTCGAGCGCGGCGAGCGCATCGCGCACACCGGAGAAACTGCGCGTCGTGAAGTTTTCTCGGGCCAGCGCCTTTTCCAGCACCCAGCGGATGGATTGGTCGTCGTCTACTATCCAGATCGGCTTCATATCGTTCGGCGAGAAGTCTTCGTATGGTTCGGTGTGAGCCCGTCGAAACGGTCAGGCTTCGATGCCTGATGTGTCACGTGCTTCGCGTGACGTCGCTGGTCGATCGTGATCAATTCTCAAACGGCAACAAGATGGCGAATTCGGTGCAACCCGGCCGGCTCTCGACTTCGATCAAGCCATCGTGTTGATGCACGAACGACTGCGCGAGCGTGAGACCGAGTCCGCTGCCGTCTTCCCTGCCCGACACGAGCGGGAAGAAGATCCGGTCGCGGATTTCGCTGGGGATGCCGGGACCGTTGTCAGTGATATGCAAGTCCAATGCCAGTTTGTGCAGCTTTTTGCCGATCGTCACCTTGCGCGCGATACGCGTGCGCAGTTCGATCCGCGCATCGCCCTGAGAAATGCGCTCCTTCAGCGCTTCGGCTGCGTTGCGCACGACGTTGAGGAGCGCCTGAATCAGTTGCTCCTTGTCGCCGCGCAGGTCGGGCACGCTCACGTCGTAGTCGCGCTCGATCGTGAGGCCGCGCGGGAACTCCGCGAGGATCACGGCCCGCACGCGCTCGCATACTTCGTGGATGTTCACATCGCCGACGATATGCGGATGCCGGTGCGGCTCCAGCAAGCGATCGACGAGCGTCTGCAGGCGATCCGACTCCTTGATGATGACCTGCGTGTACTCGCGCAGTTCGTCGCGTTCGCGTGCGCCGAGCTCGAATTCCAGCAACTGCGCGGCGCCCCGGATGCCGCCGAGCGGGTTCTTGATCTCGTGCGCGAGATTGCGGATCAGCTGCTTGTTGACGGCAGTGAGATCGTGGATGCGCTCTTCGCGATCGGTGCGCAGATGGCGCTCGTTCTCGAAGAGTTCGAGCAGCACGTACTCCGACGCCGCTTCGAGATAGCCGACGATGGCGTGCACATGCACCGGCTCGCGGCTTTGACGTTCGAGCACCGCGTCGAGCCGCGTCGCGTTGAAGCGGTTCTCCGCGATCGACGCGATCGTGGTCGCCAGCTCGTCCGCATTCGCGAACAGCTCGGGCCAGTTCATCTGCGTCAGTTGCTTGCGCGACATCTCCAGCATCGCTTCGGCCGACGGGTTCGCGTACGCGATCCTGAGATTGCGCATGTCCAGAACGAGCACGTTCGTGGGCAGCGCCTCGAATCCCGGAAGCAGTCCGCTTGCCGCCAGTTGCGAGTCGTCCGTCAGCGCATCGGCGTGGCCCTTGCGCGCCTTGATCAGGTTCTTTAACACCATCGTGCAATGGTTGAGGTCGTTCGTGACACCGATCTTCTTCTCGATCTATGACATTGCGGCGATTAAAAAAGGGACGGCGCGCCGTCCCTTTTTTTCACTGCATCGCATGCGTCGCGCGCTTCGCCGGACTGCTCGCTTCGAAGCGCGCTCGGGCCATGCCGCTTACAGCGAGTAGTACATCTCGAACTCGATCGGATGCACCGCCTGACGATAACGCTGCAGCTCGTTCGTCTTCAGTTCGATGTATGCGTCGAGCATCGAATCCGTGAACACGCCGCCGCGCGTCAGGAACTCGCGGTCCGCGTCGAGCGCGTCGAGTGCCTGATCGAGGCCCGCGCACACGGTCGGGATCTTCTTGTCTTCTTCCGGCGGCAGGTCGTACAGATTCTTGTCCGCGGCTTCGCCCGGATGAATCTTGTTCTGCACGCCGTCGAGACCCGCCATCATCAGCGCGGAGAAGCACAGGTACGGGTTCGCCAGCGGATCCGGGAAGCGCGTTTCGATGCGGCGGCCCTTCGGGTTGCTCACGTGCGGAATACGGATCGATGCCGAACGGTTGCGAGCCGAGTAAGCCAGCTTCACGGGCGCTTCGAAGTGCGGCACGAGACGCTTGTACGAGTTCGTACCCGGGTTCGTGATCGCGTTCAGCGCGCGCGCATGCTTGATGATGCCGCCGATGTAGAACAGCGCGAATTCCGACAGGCCTGCGTAGCCGTTGCCCGCGAACAGGTTCTGGCCGTCCTTCCAGATCGACTGGTGAACGTGCATGCCCGAACCGTTGTCGCCGACGATCGGCTTCGGCATGAAAGTCGCCGTCTTGCCGTACGTGTGCGCCACGTTATGGATGATGTACTTCATCTGCTGCAGCCAGTCCGCGCGCTGAACCAGCGTCGAGAACTTGGTGCCGATTTCGTTCTGGCCCTGGCCCGCCACTTCGTGGTGATGCACTTCGACCGGAATGCCGATCTGCTCGAGCAGCAGACACATTTCCGAGCGGATGTCCTGGAACGTGTCGACCGGTGCGACCGGGAAGTAGCCGCCCTTCGTGCCCGGACGGTGGCCGGTGTTGCCGCCTTCGAATTCCTTCGCCGACGACCACGGCGCTTCTTCCGAGCCGATCTTCACGAACGTGCCCGACTGGTCCGTGTTCCACTGCACCGAGTCGAAAATGAAGAATTCCGGCTCCGGACCGAAGAAGGCGGTGTCGCCCAGGCCCGAGCTCTTGAGATAGGCTTCCGCGCGTCGTGCGAGCGAACGCGGGTCGCGCTCGTAGCCCTTGCCGTCGGCGGGCTCGACCACGTCGCAGGTCAGGACCAGCGTGGACTCTTCATAGAACGGGTCGATGAACGCGGTATCCGCATCCGGCACGAGCAGCATGTCCGACGCTTCGATACCCTTCCAGCCGGCGATGGACGAACCGTCGAAAGCGTGGCCGCTTTCAAATTTGTCTTCGTCGAATGCCGAGACCGGCACGGAAACGTGTTGTTCTTTGCCGCGCGTGTCGGTGAAGCGGAAGTCGACGAACTTGACGTCCTCGTCCTTGACGAGTTGCATGACGTCGGCCACGGATTTACTCATTACCTATCTCCTGATTAACAAAAGTCGGCGAATCGCTTCGCCGCCCCGACCAATCCTGTACATCAATTCAATCGAGGTTGGAAAAGCAGCTTCCGTGCCAAGCGCACCATCTCTGCGCTAAGCGCTTGAAGCAGCGTGCGTTTTGTGTGAAACGACTTCATTTCCTGCGACGGCCATTAATGCGCTGTCAAGCCGTCTGCACCTTTTCGGTGCGTCCGAGTTTGCTCAGTATTATCGAAGCACCTTTTGGGTGCGTCGCGTCTGACGTGCACCACTTTCGCACATCAGGCACTAAGGCTTTGCCCGCGCTCGGTGGTCCCCGCGTGCCGCGCTAGAATAATTCTTTGCGCTTAACGGAGACTGATGCGCCATGAGCACACTCGAACAACTCTATAGCCAGGCCGGAAAACGCGCCGCCGAGAACAACCTGACCTACGCAGGCGCCTTCTCGCCCGTCGAAGCTTTCGAACTGCTGCAACTCGACCCACGCGCGCGCCTCGTCGACGTGCGCACGCGTGCCGAGCTGGATTGGGTCGGCCGCCCGGCCATCGATGGCGCGCAGTACGCGCACATCGAGTGGATTCGTTACCCCGGCTCGGTGCCGAACGCCGAGTTTATCGAACAATTGAGACAAGTCGCCACCCCGGATACGCCTGTCGTGTTTTTGTGCCGCAGCGCCGCGCGTTCGAAGCTGGCGGCAGTCGCGGCGCAGAAAGCGGGATATGCGCAAGCGTATGACCTGCTCGAAGGATTCGAAGGCGACAAGGATGGGCAAGGGCATCGGAAAACGGTGTCGGGATGGTGTTTCCGCAAGCTGCCGTGGATCGGGGCTTGAGCGGCTTGCTCAGTCCCGCGCGTCGAGCAGTGTCCGCACGCGCCTGACGCTCGCTTCATCCACAGGCGCGAGCCCCTTTCCATCGACACGCACACCCGAGCCGAAGTGCACCGCGCGCACGCCCGTCGATGCGACGAAAGGCGCAGCCGCATCGACGGTCAGTCCGGCGCCCGCGAGCACCGTGCAGCGCTCTCCCGCCGCCCTTTCGACGAGCTTCGCGATCACCGTCTGCGCGTCCAGCACCGACGGCTTGCCGCCCGACGTCAACACGTTCGTCACGGCATCGAATGTCAGCAGCGTATCGAACGCGGCGAAGAGATCGCGAGCTTCGTCGAACGCGCGGTGAAAAGTGAGCTGTAAGCCATCCGCCGCTTCGATCACGCGCGCGAGGCCGTCGTTATCGACATCGCCATTCGCGTTCAGCATGCCCACGACGATCGCATTCGCCCGCGTCTTCGCCACTGCACGCACGTCGCGGATGATGACCGCGTAGTCGTCGGCATCGTAGACGAACGAGCGACTATGCGGCCGCACGATCACATTCACCGGAATGCCGACCGCGTCGATCACCGCTTCGATCAGCCCGATGCTCGGCGTCAGACCGCCCTCGCCCATCGCGGTGACAAGCTCCAGCCGGTTCGCGCCGCCGCGTTCCGCCGCGCGCGCATCGGCGACCGTGGTCGCGATGACTTCAAGCAACGTCACTTCGCTTCCTCCGGCGGCACTTCCACGACTTCGCCGCCCAGCGCGAACACGCCTTCACGCAGCACCTCGAACGCCGCGTTCGCCTGCTCGGGGTCGCCCTTGACGCCCAGGTCGATATGCGAGCGCGCGTAAAGAGCGCCGCGCGCCGCATCGCCGACGCTCGGCAGGCTGAATGCGCGCACGCCGTCGAAATCGCGCTCGATCGTGACCATCAGCGGCGTGATGCGCGATTCCGGCAGGCCGAAGACGAGCAGCGAGCGCTCGACATGCGGCGTCGCGTGATGCAGATGCGCGTACTTCGTGTCGAGCACCCATTCGATCATCGGCCAGGCCATCACCGGAAAGCCCGGCACGAAGTGATGATCGCCGACTGAGAAGCCGGGAATCTTGTTGTAGCTGTTCGGAATGATCTCCGCGCCCTGCGGAAACGTCCCCATGTTCAGCCGATGCAGATTCTCCGGCGACTGCAGATCGACCGGCTTGTCGCCCGCCTGCGCCTGCGCTGCCGTTTCCCGAATGCGCGCGCGGATCAGCTCCGCCGCTTCCGGATGCAAGGCGAGCGGCACGCCCAGCGCTTTCGCGGCGCACTGGCGCGTGTGATCGTCCGGTGTCGCGCCGATGCCGCCCGTCGAAAAAACGATATCGCCGGACGCGAAGGTCCGCGCGAGCGTCGCGGTGATGCGCGCGGGATCGTCGCCGACGTATTCGGCCCAGTCGAGCGACAGGCCGCGCGCACTCAGCAATTCGATGATTTTCGGCAGATGCTTGTCGGTGCGGCGGCCGGACAAAATCTCGTCGCCGATGATGATGACGCCAATGCCCATGTGTGCCCCTTTGTTCTTACAGTGAAACGTCGCGGGATTCGACCGTGATCGCCGGATAACCCGGCTCGTTCGCGCGCAGGCGCTCGAGCGCGTGCAGACAGTAATGCGCGAACCACAGCGCGGAAAACACGAGGATGAACGCATACGCCCAGATCGTCACGGCGGCGACGACCGGAAAGAGCGGCAAGAGCCACACGGACCACGCCCAGAGCATCGTCGGTACGGAACTCAGAAGGCCGCTCACGATGCCGATGGCGAGCAGGGGCCACCGCGCATCGCGCACGATCGCGCGGCGCTCTTCCGCGCTGGCATGCAGCGCGAGCGCGTCGTAAGTCATCACGCGATAGGTCAGCCAGCCCCACATAAGCGGCGGAATCAACGCGAAGAACGGCGGAATCAGCCACAAGGGCAGCGTGACGACCAGCAACACGAGACACACGAGCGTCGTCAGCACCGAGTGGCCGAGACTGCCGTACCACGTGCCGCCGCGCCGTTCTTCGAGCGACGAATAATGCCCTTTCGGCCGTCGCGTGAGCAGCTTGACGACGCCGGGCATCGACAGCGTCGCGATCAGCAGCAGCACCGTGACGACGATGAGCGGCACCGTCATGATGACCACGAGGAATGGCGCGATCACCGCGTGCAGCGACGAGAAGCCGACGGTATCGAAGAGGCGGTACATCGCGGACGTGAGCGCCCAGCCGTCGAGCCAGCTGTTCGCGGCGCCGGTGAGCGTCTGCCAGAAAAACCAGAGGAGCGCGCCCCACACCACGGTGGCAACGCCGAAAGGCATCAGCGTCAGCCAGAGCATGCGCGGATGAAAGACGTTCGCAAGTGCGCGCACGAACGAACGCAGCAGGTCACTCATGCGTGATTCGAAGAAGGAAAAAGAGGAACCGACAGGATAAACCAGCGCCGCACGCGGGCGCTGGTCTCGACGGAAAGTTCAGACGGCCGCCGAGTTGTCGGACGCGGACGCGCCCGCGCGCCGCGCCGAAAGGCGCGCGGCGATGCGTTTGAACGCGAGCCAGTGCTGCTCGATGAAACCGTCGCCGTAGTGCACGGGCTTCACGCCCGGGGCGCCGAGCTGGTCGCGTATGCCGGTCGGCTCGACGGTGCGGTTGAACGATGCCGAGCGGAACAGGATGTCCCAGAACGAGAACAGCACGCCGAAGTTGCAGCCGTAGGTCGTCCCTTCGTGACCGAAGCCGATTGCGTGATGGCGGCGATGGAACGCCGGACTCACGACGATGCGGTCGAAGAGCCACCCGAAGTGCAGCCGGATGTTCGCGTGCTGCACGCTCTGCATGAAATTCGTAATGGCGACGAGCACAACGAACTGCGACGGCTCCACGCCGATCACGAGCGCGACACAGGCGAAGAAGCTCGCCTGCAAAACATCGTCGAGCAGATGGTTGCGATCGTCCGTCCAGAGCGACATCTTCTGCTGGCTGTGATGCACCGCATGCAGTTCCCACCAGATGCCGAAGCGATGCTCCAGGCGGTGATACCAGTAGCCGGCGAAATCGAGGATCAGCAGATAGATGAAAAACGTGACGAGCGGCTGCGTCGTGACGCCGGGCCACAGGTTGTCGATCTCGAGGTTCGGCACGTCATGGATGCGCAGCCAGCTCTGCATCGAATCGAAGAGCGGCTGGAACGTGAAGAAGAAAAACAGATTGAGAATGCCGAGCTTGACCATCCACGTATAGAGCACGTCCACACGCACGCCCTTTCGGTCTTTCCATTCCTCGGCGGGGCGGAACGCTTCGAGCGGGCGCAGGATCGCGTACATCGCGAGCACTTCGAGGACGCCGACAATCACCCAGTAGAGCGCGTCGTAGGTGTCCTCGTCGTAGTCCATCATGCCGATCTTGAACAGCGTCGGCTGCACGACATCGACATAGAGAAGCGTCTGCAGCCAGGAAACGAGACCGTCCAGCGACGAAAGAATGGAATGAAACATGGTGCTCCGTGGTGCTTGGGCCGTCCGGTGCGCCGGCCTTTCCTCAATCGTAGTATAGGGCGCGTAAAGCGCCCTCTGCTCCGCTTATGCCCCGTTGGGCGCCGTCACCGGTGCGCGATTGTAGAAGTAGATGCCGTGCGGCGAGCGGCCGACCTTGATGGTTTCGATCAGCTTACGGTTCGCCAGATCGATCACGCCGACGTGCTTCGCGAAGCGGAACGTAACCCACAGATACTTCTTGTCGGCGGAAAGTTCCATGTCGTCCGGGCCCGGCAGAAGACCGGTGATATCGCCGACGTTCGTGAGCGTGTCCTCGTCGATGATGCTGATCGTGTTCGCGACGCGATTCGACACCAGCACGTGCTTGCCGTCGACCATCGAGCGGAAGTTGTGCGCGCCCTTGCCCGTCGTGATGGTCTTGACGACCTTCTGGTTGCGCCAGTCGACCACGGCCACGTAGTCCGCGCCCGTCATGCCGACGAGCAGGAATTTGTCGCCGGGCGTGAGCCAGACGCCGGCGGGCACCTTGCCGACCTTCATCTTCCATTTCACCGTCTGGGTCGCCAGATCGATCGCGGCTATCTCACCGGACACCTGCAGCGAAATGAACGCGGTCGAACTGTCGTTCGTGAACGCGATGTGGCTCGGCATCGTCGCGAGCGGCAGGCGCTTCGCGAGATTCACGTTCTTGCCGTCGAAATGGTAGATGTCGAGGCGGTCGAGGCGCAGGCCCGTCGACACGAACCATTTCTTGTCCGGCGAAAAGCCGATCTGATACGGATCCTCGATGTCCTGCACCCAGCGCTGGAACGCGCCGGTTTTCGGATCGACGAACATCAGGTTGTTCGACACCGAGTTTGCGACGATCAGCGACGAGCCGTCGGGCGTCGGCATCAGGTGGTGCGGCTCCTTGCCGGTCGGCACGGTGCCGATGACCTGACGCGTGTTTTCGTCGATCAGGCTCAGCGTGGCTTCCGCCGAGTTGAGCACGATCACGTTGTTGGCGAACGCCGCGGTGGCGACAAGAGCGGCGCCGACGGCAAGCGCCGCGCGTGCGGCGGCCGTGCGGACACGGCCGGGATGGAAAATATTGCGCATGGAAAATAGGCTTCGGAAGGCAGGCGTCATTGTAGAACGTTTGCCTCGCGCGGCGCGTTGACCGGGTGCGGCTTTTTGCGCAATACGCTGAAGCGGCGCAAGAAATAGCAGATTTTGCCGCGTGCTGGCCGCAGCCTAGCGCTGCATCGACTCCCAGACCTTGTGGAGCCGTTTCACCGAAACCGGCATCGGCGTGCGCAATTCCTGCGCGAACAGCGACACGCGCAGTTCTTCCAGCAGCCAGCGGTACTCGGAAAGCCGCGCGTCCGCGACGCCGCCGCGCTGCGAAATAGCGCGCTGATAGTGCTGCGCGAGCGGCTGCAAATCGGCGGAAAGACGGGCATCACGCGCCGGATCGGCCTTGAGCTTGTCGATGCGCAGCCCGATCCCCTTCAGATAGCGCGGAAAGTGCGCGAGCTGCGCATACGGCGTGTCGATGACGAAGCGCTTGCTAATGAGCGCGCTCAGTTGCGCCTGCATGTCCGCATACGCCGATGTGAACGTCTTCGCCTGCGCCAGCTTTTTCGCGAGCGCCGCGTATTCGGCCAGAATCGCGCCGACGAGCCGCGCGATCTCCTGCGCGAGCAGCGTCAGGCGGCCTTTGGCGGCATCGCGGCGGGTGTGGAAACTGGCGTCGTCGTCGGGCAGCGGGTCTTGCAGGCACGCGCGATCGAGCGCCGTCTCGACGATCTGGTCACGCAACTCGTCCGCCGTGCCGAGCGCCATGTACTGCATCGACATTTCGCGCAAGCCCGGAAGATTCTTCTCCAGATAGCGAATCGGCTCGCGCAGTTGCAGCGCGAAGAGCCGCGGCAATCCCGCACGATGGATGCGCGCCGCTTCCTCGGGTGAATCGAACACTTCGACGTCGCAATGCGTGCCGCGATCCACGAGCGCCGGATAGCCAAAAAGCGTCTGCCCGCGACGGCGGATTTCCAGCAATTCCGGCAGCTTGCCGAAGTTCCAGGTGGTGAGGTTTTCGTAGAGCGCGGTGCCGACAGTGGCCGGTTGCGTTTGCGGCGCCGATTCCGACTCGCCCGAGAGCGCGTCGAACGCCGCGGCCGACGTCAGCTTCTGAAATTGCTGTTGCGCCTGGCCGCCCAACTCCGCGCGCAGTTGCGCGAGATTGCGGCCCATCGCGAGCTGGCGGCCGTGCTCGTCGATCACCTTGAAGTTCATGAAGAGGTGCGCCGGCAGCGTTTCGAGCTTGAAATCCGCGCTCTTGACGGCGATTTGCGTCTGCCCGCGAATATCGGCGATGAGCGAATCGACGAGCGCGCCCGCGCCGAATTTTGGCCCGGCATGACGCTCTGCGAAACCCGCCGCGTATTCAGGCAGTGGCACGACATGACGGCGCAGTTTCTGCGGCAGCGATTTCAGCAGCAGTTGCGCTTTTTCCTTGATCATGCCGGGAACGAGCCATTCGGCGCGGCGAGCATCGACCTGATTCAGCCCGTAGAGCGGCACCGCGAGCGTGACGCCGTCGCGCGGCGAGCCCGGCTCGAAGTGATACGTGAGCGACATCTCGATGCCCGACATCGTCATGCGCTTCGGGAAGAGGTCGGTCGTGACGCCGGCGGCTTCGTGGCGCATCAGGTCGTCGCGGGAGAGGAAAAGGAGCTTCTCGTTGCCCTCTTTCTTCTGCTCGTCGCGATACCAGCGCTCGAACGCCGCGCCAGTCCACATGCCTTCGGGAATCAGCGAATCGTAGAAGCCGTAGATGAGTTCATCGTCGACGAGCACGTCCTGGCGACGCGACTTGTGTTCCAGCTGCTCGATGTCGGCGACGAGCTTGCGGTTGTGCGCGAAGAACGGCAGGCGCGTATCGAACTCGCCTTCGACGAGCGCGCCACGGATGAACAGCTCGCGCGCATGTTTCGGATCCTGTTTGCCGAAGCTCACGCGGCGGCGTGCGTAGACGGTCAGCCCGTAAAGCGTCGCGCGCTCGTAAGCGACGACCTGCGCGGCTTTCTTTTCCCAATGCGAATCTGAAATCGACGTCTTCAGCAGATGCGCGCCGACAGTTTCCAGCCATTCCGGCTCGATCTTCGCAATCGTGCGCGCATAGAGCCGGGTGGTTTCGATGAGCTCGCCCGCCATCACCCAGCGCCCCGCTTTCTTCAGGAGCGCCGAGCCCGGCCACAGATGGAATTTGATGCCGCGCGCGCCGAGATAATGCGGCTCGTCGTCGGCTTTCAATCCGACGTTGCCGAGCAGGCCGGTCAAAAGCGACAGATGCACCTGCTCGAATGTCGCATCCGAGTCGTTCAGGCGCCAGCCGTGCTCGCGCACGACCGTCAGCAATTGCGAATGCACGTCGCGCCATTCGCGCAACCGCAGGTGCGACAGAAAGTTCGCGCGGCACGCATCGGCGAGCTGCTTGTTCGACTTCTTGTGCGCGACGGCGTCCTCGAACCACTTCCAGATGCGCGTCCATTGCAGAAACTCGGAGCGCTCGTCGACGAACTGGCGATGCGCCTGATCCGCCTGCTCCTGCGCCTCGATCGGCCGGTCGCGCGGATCCTGCACCGACAAGGCCGACGCGATGATGAGCACTTCCTTCAGCGCCAGATGATCGCGCGCGGCAAGGATCATGCGGCCGACGCGCGGATCGAGCGGCAGGCGCGCGAGCTCGCGGCCGAGCGGCGTGAGCGCGTTGTCGTCATCGACGGCGCCGAGTTCGTTCAGCAGTTGATAGCCGTCCGCGATCGCGCGGCCCGGCGGCGGCTCGATGAACGGAAAGGTTTCGATCGCCGTCAGATGCAGCGACTTCATGCGCAGAATCACGGCGGCCAGCGACGAGCGCAGGATTTCCGGATCGGTGAAGCGCGGCCGCGCCTGAAAATCCGCTTCGTCGTAGAGCCGGATACATACGCCGTCCGCGACGCGCCCGCAGCGGCCCGCGCGCTGATTCGCCGCCGCCTGCGACACCGGCTCGATCTGCAATTGCTCGACCTTGTTGCGATACGAATAGCGCTTCACGCGCGCCATGCCGGTATCGACGACGTAACGAATGCCCGGCACCGTCAGCGACGTCTCCGCGACGTTGGTCGCGAGCACGATGCGCCGCGCGTTCGACGGCCTGAACACGCGCTCCTGCTCCTGCGCGGAAAGGCGCGCGAAGAGCGGCAGGATTTCCGTGTGCGGCGGATGATGCTTGCGAAGCGCCTCGGCGGCGTCGCGGATTTCGCGCTCGCCGGGCAGGAACACGAGCACGTCGCCGGGGCCGACGCGGCACAGTTCGTCGACGGCATCGACGATGGCTTCCATCAGATCGCGGTCGGTTCTGCGCTCGTTGCGCCTGGGCGCCGTGCCTTGCGCATTTTTGATCGCCTCGCTTTGCTCTTCAATCGGCCGATAACGCACGTCCACCGGATACAGCCGCCCGCTCACCTCGATTACCGGCGCGGGCTTGTCGTCGCTGCCGAAATGGCGCGCGAAACGCTCGGCGTCGATAGTCGCCGACGTGACGATCAGCTTCAGCTCGGGGCGCTTCGGCAGGATTTCCTTCAGATAGCCGAGCAGAAAGTCGATATTGAGGCTGCGCTCGTGCGCCTCGTCGATGATGATCGTGTCGTACGCGTTGAGCAGCGGATCGGTCTGCGTTTCGGCAAGGAGGATGCCGTCGGTCATCAGCTTGACGGACGCGCCCGGCGCGAGATTGTCCGTGAAGCGCACCTTGTAGCCGACGACTTCGCCGAACGGCGTGCCGAGCTCTTCCGCGATGCGCCTTCCCGTGGCCGAAGCGGCGATACGGCGCGGCTGCGTATGGCCGATGAGACCGCTGCCGCCCGCGCCGAGGCCGCGCCCGAGGGCGAGGCAGATTTTCGGAAGTTGCGTGGTCTTGCCCGAGCCGGTTTCGCCGCTGACGATCACGACCTGATTCGCCGCGATCGCGCGTGCGATTTCCTCGCGTCGGCCGGATACCGGAAGCGCTTCGGGGAAGGTGATCGGCGGAATCGGGTTCGGTGTGACGATGCGTGACGGGCGCGGCGGACGAGGCTCGCGAGCCTCGCGTTCTCGCGCTGCCGGCGCGCGTTCGGCCGCTGGCGCCGAGCCAACGGGCTCGCGACGCGCGCTGGTCGCGGGATGCTCGTTTCGACGCTCGACGCGTTGGGGGTCGTTGCTGCGTGTATCGGCTGCTTTGGGCGGAGCGCCGCTCTCCCGCCGTTCGGCTCGATGTTCCTCGCGCGGCGCACGCGCGTGTTGCGCGCGACGGGCGTCATCGCGCTTTGCTGGTGCGTGCTGCTGAGATTCAGAGCGCGGCTCGCGCGGCGCACGCGCGTCATCGCGTTTCGCCGGCGCGGGCAGTTGCGATCCGGAATGCGGCGCGCGCGCCGGAGCGCGGTCCGTTTTCCCCGCTAGCGCGGGATTCGGCTTCGCCCGATCGCGGGCAGGCGGCGCAGCTTGCGGCTGCTGGGGCGCAGGCGGTCGTTTCGTCGCCGCCGCGGCGCCCTGCTTGCTAGCAGGACTACCGGCCTCGCCGCCCTTCTGAAGCGGCGCAACCGCCGCCTTGCCCGACGGCGCGGACGCGGCCGGCGCGCCCGCCGCAAAGCGTCGCGCAGCGAGCTCTTTCTTGCTCAGCCCCGCAGGTTCGCCGGAATCGCCGGACGCACTCCCGCCCTCCCGCGCATCGCGCAGCAGATTTTCACGCAGTTGTCGCAACTGCTCCTGAGTATCGAGGGATTTATCGGCGGACTGAGACTTGCCCGCCTGATCGGGACGTGATGGACGAGAAACATTCGGCATAGCGTCGCATTATAATCCCGGGATGAATTCCCAAACCGACCTCACGATGACCGCGTCGCCGCCGGCCGCAGAGCCCGAAGCGCCGGATCTCCACGCTCAGTTCGTCGACTGGATGCGCTCTGTCGCGCCGTACATCCACGCGTTCCGGAACAAAACGTTCGTCGTGGCGTTCGGCGGGGAACTGGTGCAGGAAGGTCGTCTGAACGCGCTCGTGCAGGACGTCGGCCTGTTGCACGCGATGGGCATCCACGTCGTATTGGTGCACGGCTCGCGCCCGCAGCTCGACGAGCAATTGAGTCTTCACGGCGTCGAATCGTCGTTTTCGCATGGCCTGCGCATCACCGATGCCCGCGCGCTCGAATCCGCGAAGGAAGCCGCCGGCGAAGTGCGTCTCGACATCGAGGCCGCGATCAGCCAGGGCCTGCCGAACACGCCGATGGCCCACGCGCACATCAGCGTCGTGTCGGGCAACTTCGTGACGGCGCGACCGGTCGGCATTCTGGACGGCGTCGATTTCCAGCATACGGGCGTCGTTCGCAAGATAGACGGCGATTCGATCCGCCAGTCGCTCGCGTCGAACAAGCTGGTGCTGCTGTCATCGCTCGGCTTCTCGCCGACCGGCGAGGCGTTCAATCTGTCGATGGAAGACGTCGCGTCCGCCGCCGCCATCGCGCTGCGTGCCGACAAGATCATCTTCGTGACCGAAATTCCGGGTCTCGTCGATTCGGAAAACGAACTCATCCGCGAGCTGTCGCTCGACGACGCCTATCGCCTGCAGGAAAGCGGCGAGCTGCAAGGCGACACGGCGTTCTATCTGAAGCATACGGTGCGCGCATGCCGCGGCGGCGTGGCGCGCGGCCACATCATTCCGTATCGCCTCGACGGCAGCGTGCTGCTCGAACTGTTCCTGCACGACGGCGTCGGCACGATGATCTCGTACGAGAACCTCGAAAGCCTGCGTGAAGCGACGCCGGATGACGTCGGCGGCATCCTCACGCTGATCGAGCCGCTCGAAAGCGACGGCACGCTCGTGCGGCGCGGGCGTCACCAGATCGAGCGGGATATCGACCACTTCTCCGTCATCGAGCACGATGGCGTGCTGTTCGGCTGCGCGGCGCTCTACCCCTACACGCAGGAGCGCATCGGCGAGATGGCGTGCCTGACCGTCGCGCCGGAAGCGCAAGGTTCGGGCGACGGCGAGCGCTTGCTCAAGCGCATCGAGCAGCGTGCCCGGGCGCGCGGGCTCACGCGCATCTTCGTGCTGACGACGCGCACCGAGCACTGGTTCCTGAAGCGCGGCTTCGTGAAGGTGACCGTGGACGATCTGCCCGAGGATCGCCGGCGCCTCTACAACTGGCAGCGCAAGTCGCTCGTCCTGATGAAACAGCTTTGAATTCGCTTTGAGAAGCGCGAACTGCGCTTCGTCCCCCGATACAGAGGAGAAACTCACAATGGCCCGAATGGTTCAATGCGCGAAGCTCGGCAAGGAAGCCGAAGGACTGGACTTTCCGCCGCTGCCGGGCGAGCTCGGCAAGCGCATCTACGAAACGATCTCGAAGGAAGCCTGGCAAGGCTGGCTCAAGCAGCAGACGATGCTCATCAACGAAAATCGTCTGAACATGGCCGATCCGCGCGCGCGCCAGTACCTCATCAAGCAGACCGAGAAATATTTCTTCGGCGAAGGCGCCGATACCGCCACGGGCTACGTCCCTCCGCAAAGCTGAATTCGCGGCTCGATCGCACTGCTACAACCGGCCCAGAGCGGCCGGTTTTTTGTTGCCGCGCATTGCGCAAAATGTACCGGCTGGACCATCAGGTGAATGGACCGAAATTCAGCGCAATCCTATAGCAGGCAAGGGATCGGGCTGCCGCGGAACCTTGCCAACATCGGCCGGTTTGCACATCGTCTGTCATCGTGTTATCATTTGTTCGTTATCAACAGTAATTCACCATCATTCACGCGCATGAGTCCGGCGTATCGCAGTTCGGACACACCGCGGTAGTGACAGTTTTCATACAAAGAGGCGCGTCGGTTTTTTAGCTGGTCTTGCCAGACTCACGCCGGCCTTTTTCGTCTCAGGTTGTTTTTTCGCCGACGTCGCGGCCCACCCGCGGCAACTCAGGTTTCGCCGGGTTCGCCGTCCGCACGTCAAATTCGTTTGTTTCATCCGAGTGCAATTTCGCGACCCACCGCGAAGCACCGGCACCGCGTTTTCTTTTCGTTCTTCAGCATCTGCTTCCGTCAGATCGCTGCGCGGAGCCATTTGCGTACGTTCCCCGCAATGCAAGCGGCGCCGTCGCGAAACTGCACTGTCCCGGCAATACGCGCTGTCCTGACGACGGCGCGCCCGAAGCTCTTTCGCGAGCTCTCGGGATCGAATACGGAGTTTTTCGAACTATGTCTTCTCTTCACGAGGGCGTTTGGCGCACACACGATTCATCCAGTCAGAAGTCCGATCTCACCCTCGACGACATCACCATCGTCGATCAATCCCTGCTCAAGCGCGCGGTCGGCGCGATGGCCATCGGTAATGCGATGGAATGGTTCGACTTCGGCGTGTACAGCTACATCGCCGTGACGCTCGGCAAGGTGTTCTTCCCGTCGAGCAGCCCGGCAGCGCAGTTGCTCGCGACTTTCGGCACGTTCGCGGCCGCGTTCCTGGTGCGCCCGATCGGCGGCATGGTGTTCGGCCCGCTCGGCGACCGCATCGGCCGCAAGCGCGTGCTCGCGATGACGATGATCATGATGGCCGTCGGCACGTTCTGTATCGGCATCATTCCGAGCTACGAGTCGATCGGCGTGATGGCGCCGGTGCTGTTGCTCGTCGCGCGTCTCGTGCAGGGCTTTTCGACGGGCGGCGAATACGGCGGCGCCGCAACCTTCATCGCCGAATTCTCGCCGGACAAGAAGCGTGGCTTCATGTCGAGCTTTCTCGAGTTCGGCACGCTCGTCGGCTATGTGCTCGGCGCGGGCGTCGTCGCGGTGCTCACTGCGGTGATGTCGGAGCGCGAACTGCTGTCTTGGGGCTGGCGCATTCCGTTCATGATCGCCGGTCCGCTCGGCCTGATCGGTCTGTATATCCGGATGAAGCTCGAAGAAACGCCGGCGTTCCAGCGCGAAGCCGAGAAGGCGGAAGCGGTGGCGCACGAGACGACCAAGGCGCAGTTTCGCGAGACGCTGATCCAGCAATGGAAGCCGCTGCTGCAATGCGTGGGCCTCGTGCTGATCTTCAACGTGACCGACTACATGGCCCTCTCGTATCTGCCGAGCTATCTGTCGGCGACGCTCAAGTTCAATGAGACGCACGGCCTTTTCATCGTGCTCGTCGTGATGGTGCTGATGATGCCGCTGACGCTCATCGCTGGCCGCCTGTCGGATGTCATCGGCCGCAAGCCCGTGATGCTCGCGGGTTGCATCGGCCTGCTGGTGCTGTCGATTCCGTCGCTCTCGCTGATCCGCGTGGGCACGGTCCCGTCGATCTTCGCGGGCATGATGATCCTCGGCGCGCTGCTCTCGACGTTCACGGGCGTGATGCCGTCGTCGCTGCCGGCCCTCTTCCCGACGAAGATCCGCTACGGCGCGCTCGCGATCGGCTTCAACGTGTCGGTGTCGCTCTTCGGCGGCACGACGCCGCTCGTCACGGCATGGCTCGTCGAGAAGACCGGCAATCTGATGATGCCCGCTTACTACCTGATGGGCGCGTCGCTCATCGGTATCGTGTCGGTGCTCGCGCTGCACGAAACGGCGAAGAAGCCGCTGAAGGGCTCGCCGCCGGCGGTGGCGTCGAAGTCGGAAGCGCACGCGATCCTGCGCGGCCATCGCGAAGCCGCCGAAATGGACGACGCGTTCCCGGAAGGCACGGTGCGCGCGTAAGGCGTCAGGCTTTCTGAAGGCGCAAGGCCGGTGCGTGAGCGCCGGCCTTTTTTATGTCACGAGCGCCACGATGCGCACGTCCGGTTTTCCATCGTCTATATCGAGCAACGCGAGCGTGATCGGCAACTTGAAGCGCCGTGGCCCCGCGCTGCCGGGATTCACGAAGAGCACGCCGCCCCGCCGCTCGACGAGCGGCTTGTGCGAATGACCGGTCACGACGACGTCGATGCCATCGAGTTGCTTCGGCGCGTCGGCGATATCGTGGACGACGTGGATCGTCGCACCGCCCAGTTCGATACGCGCGTGCCCGGGCAATCGCGCGACGTCATCGCCGACATCGTTGTTGCCGCGCACGGCGGTGAGCGGCGCAAGGGACGCGAGCGCATCGAGCACGCCGTGCTTGCAGATATCGCCCGCGTGAATGATGTGCGCGCACCCGCGCAATGCCTCGAGCGCTTCGGGGCGCACGAGGTTGTGCGTATCGGAGATGAGGCCGATGCGCATCACGTTTCTTCGTTCGCGAGGATGCGCTCGATGCGTCGATCGGGCACGAGCCATACGGCCGCGACGAGCGCGTAGAGCGTCGCGGCGATCCATGGCTGCCAGAACGACACACCGATGGCGACGAGATAGAGCAGCACCGAAAGCCTGCCCTTGCGGTCCGCGCCGACGGCGCGTTCGAGCGCGGCGTTCTCGCCGTGCATCGAAATGAGCGTGCGGGTGAGGATGTACCACGCGACGGCGGTCATGAAGAGCACGAAGCCGTAGCAGGCGGTCGGCACGGCGGTCAGATGGTTCTCGCCCATCCAGTTCGTGGTGAAGGGAAAGAGCGACAGCCAGAAAAGCACGTGCAGATTCGCCCACAGCACCCGGCCGTTCACGCGCTGGATCGCGTGGCAGAGATGATGATGATTGCTCCAGTAGATGCCGACGTAGATGAAGCTCAGCACGTATGCGCAGAAAACGGGCAGGAGCGGCGCCAGCGCGGCGAAGTCATCGCCGTGCGGCACTTTCAATTCCAGCACCATGATCGTGATGATGATGGCGATGACGCCATCGCTGAATGCTTCGAGCCGGGTCTTGCCCATCGTATGTCCTCGCGCCGAAATCGGTGCCGCCGATTATGCGGGAGGGTCCAGCACTTGTCGAACGGCCTGACGACGGCGGCGGGCGCGGCTTTGGCGCGCTGTCGGGCAATGGTAGAATCGCGTCCGCCCTGCCGGGGTGATGAAATTGGTAAACATAGCGGACTTAAAATCCGCCGCCTCACGGCTTGCCGGTTCGAGTCCGGTCCCCGGCACCAGGCGCGATTGCCCTGCGCCCATTAATCGTTCAACGGCGGTGTAGTTCTAGTTTTCGGTAAAGGATTTGGTCGTCGGAATAACGACCCGCCTTCCGAAATCTTGAGCAAACACCCTCACACCGCATTCAACAACCGCTCTGCATCCCTCACCGCATCGAACAGCGCCTCGATCGCCGTATCGCGGTCGAGCAGGCACACATGCTCGATATCGAACGGCAACGCATCCACACCGATGAAACGCACCGTTCCGCCGAAGCAGTCGCGCGTCTTGCCGCTGCGCACCGACGCGATGTAGTTCGGGGTGATATAGAGGGCAACGGGCGTCATGGCGGCCTCGGCGATGGTCCGGTCGATGCACCAGAGTCTAGCGATGCCCGCCCGCGCGCTGCACCCGCCTGACGCGGGGACTGCTTCCCCCCTTTCGCGGCCCCCGCCGCTACACCGCGTGCCCCAGGACGCGCGCGACGTAATGCCGTCCCCACGCCTCGCCATGCGCGATCGCCTCGGCAACGGTCTCGAAAGGACCGTGGTCGCCCGTCATTTCGCCCGAGTCGTCGGCGAGTGTCGAACCGTGCACCGGTTTCTGGTCGATCCGCGTTACCCGCACGCGGATCGCGTAACCCTCGGACGGAGCCGCGTCCGCGTCGCCGTCGGGCTCGATCGGCCGGGGCGTGGCCTGCATGGCGAGCAAGTAGTCGCCTACTTCGATGTCCTTCTGCATGGCGGTCGTCTCCATCGGTACGCAACGCGCTGATCGAATGACAGTGCCGATTGTGCTACCGCATCGCGCGAGAAAACAAGCGCCCGGTCCGACCCTCGCGCGGCGCGCATGATATAAAGTTTCGCCCCGTCCTCTTTTCGCTTCGACGCCTTCGATGAACCATCGCACCCGCCACCTGCTGCTCGTCCTGCTCACCATTGCCCTCGCTTGTGTCTCGGGCTGCACGTCCTATTACAAGAACGTCGAAGCCTGCAAGGACAGGGTGCGCGCGGACTACCCCGACGCCGCCAGCGCGCCGCTGAAAATCACGGGTTCCGGCGCGAGTTATCATGGCTCGCGCGTGGTCGTGCACGGGACCATCCACACGCCGCCGAAGCCGCCGGCCACCAGGTCGGCGCCGGTGCCCGCGGCCGCCGAATGCACGTTCAGCGAGACGTCGATGACAGGCTTCCAGTGGCTCGTTCCCGCGAAGCTCGCGCCGAAGCCGCCCGTCGCCGCATCCGACGATTAAGTCCGAAATCCGCCCGCGACGAGGAGATCGACGCCCATGCTGCTCGCCCAGATCAGCGATCTGCACATCACGGCGCAGGGCACGCTCGCCTACGGCCGCGTCGATACGGCCGCCTTTCTCGCCCGCGCGATCGGCGTGCTCAATGCGCTCGATCCTCGCCCCGACGCCGTGCTCGTCACGGGCGATCTGGTCGATGCGGGCGGTATCGACGAATACCGGCATCTGCGCACGCTCCTCGATACACTCGCGATCCCGTGGCGCGTCATGGTGGGCAATCACGACGACCGCGCGAATCTGCGCGCGGTGTTCGGCGATCGCCCCGAACTCGCAGGCCACGACGGCTTCGTGCAATACGCGTTCGATGTCGGCGAAGTGCGCGTGATCGCGCTCGACACGCTCGATCCCGGTTCGGGCGCGGGTCGCTTGTGCGCCACGCGCCTCGCCTGGCTCGAAGCGCAACTCGACGCGAGCGGCCAGCAGCCTGTCGTCATCGGCATGCATCATCCGCCGGTCGCGTGCGGCATCGGCTTCATGGACGACATCCGCCTCGCGCCGGACGACAGCCGCGCGCTCGATGCGCTCGTGCGCCGTCATTCGAACGTCGAGCGCATCGTGTGCGGTCATGTGCATCGGGCCATCGGCGTGCGATTCGGCGGCACGCTCGCCTGGTGCGTGCCGTCGACCGCGCATCAGGTGGCGCTGCAACTGAAACCCGGCGGCCCCGATGCATTCGTCATGGAGCCGCCTGCGTTCGGGCTGCACCTGTGGCGCGCGCATCTCGGGCTCGTCACGCATTGCATGAGCGTCGAGCAAGGCGGCGGCCCGCAGCCTTTTTAACGGCGCGCTGCGGCGCTCGCGCGTCTTCAGTATGATCGGCGGCTGATCATCGTCCTCGATTCATGCTCGAATCTCCGCAATCCAATCCTCCGGTGCGCCATCCGCACTATTCGCGCGCCACCCTGTGGCTGCTCGCGACGATTGCGGGCGTCTCGGTCGCGAACATCTATTTCAACCAGCCGCTGCTCGGCGACTTTCGCGCCAGCTTTCCCGACGACGCCCGGCTGATCGGCGCGGTGCCCGCCTCGACGCAACTCGGCTATGCGCTCGGCATGCTCGTGCTCGCGCCGCTCGGCGACCGCTTCGACAGGCGTCTTCTGATCCTGCTGCAGCTCGCGGCGCTGGGCGCTGCGCTCGTGGCCGCGGCGAGCGCGCCCACGCTCGCGGTTCTGATCGCCGCCAGTCTCGCGATCGGCATCGTATCGACGATCGCGCAGCAAGCCGTGCCCTTCTCCGCCGAGCTCGCGCCCGCCGCCGAGCGCGGCCACGCCGTCGGCACGGTAATGAGCGGGCTCTTGCTGGGCATCCTGCTCGCACGCACGGTGTCGGGCTTCGTCGCGCAGTACTTCGGCTGGCGGGCCGTGTTCGGCGCGTCCGTGCTCGCGACGATCGCGCTGGCCGTCGTCGTGATCGCGCGGCTGCCGAAGAGCCAGCCGACCTCGACGCTCACCTACGGCAAACTCCTCGGCTCGATGTGGCACCTCACGGTGGAAAGCCGCGCGCTGCGCGAGGCCGCCTTCACGGGCGGCGCGCTCTTCGCCGCGTTCAGCATTTTCTGGTCGGTGCTCACGCTGCTGCTCGCGGGCGAACCGTTTCACTTGGGTCCGCAGGCGGCGGGGCTTTTCGGCATCGTGGGCGCCGCGGGCGCGCTCGCCGCGCCGCTCGCGGGAAAATCCGCCGACAAGCGTGGGCCGCGCGCCGTCATCTCGCTGTGCATCGGACTGGTCGGGTTGTCCTTCGTCGTGTTCGCGTTCTCGGCGACGAGCATCGCGGGGCTCGTCATCGGCGTGATCGTGCTCGATGTCGGCGTGCAGGCCGCGCAGATTTCGAATCAGTCGCGCATCTACGCGCTCAAGCCCGAGGCGCGCAGCCGCGTGAACACGGTCTACATGGTCGCTTATTTCATCGGCGGGGCGCTGGGTTCGGGACTCGCATCGCTCGCGTGGCAGGCGATGGGCTGGACGGGCGTCTGTCTCGCCGGTCTCGCCGCGACGGGTCTCGCCGGTTTCAGCCACTGGCGCGGGCGCGGCCGGCGATAGGGGATTCAGGTGCGCGCGCGCGCGTAGTCGCACAACGCGTCGAGCACGCGATCGAATTCGAGCGACTTGTCGAAAAAATGATGCACGCCGTATTGCAGGCAACGCTCGCGATAGGTAGGCAGCGCGTGATTGGTGAGCACCGCGACGAACGCACCCGGCGAGCGTGCCGCGCCGCACTCCTTGAGCCACGCGAGCACGTCGATGCCCGAGCCGCGCTTCAGCTGCAGATCGACGATCACCGCGTCGAACGCCTGCGCCGACAGCAGCGCAATCGCGTCGTGCGGCGCATCGGCGAACGCGGTCACGCGCCACGGCCCGAGTGCTTCGATCGCCTCGGTCAGGCTGCGGCGGATGAGCGGCGAGTCCTCGATCAGCAGCACCGCGAGCGGCGCCCGCGGCGTCGGCGGCCCGCTTCGGTCGTCAGTGGTGGTGTGATGGCTCACGTCGGGCGCCCTCCGGCTTTGCTCGCGGATCTCGAACGGTGCGCCGCTATTCGATCAGGCCGTTCTTGATCGCGTAATACGTGAGATCGGCGTTACTGGAGAGCCGCATTTTTTCGAGCACGCGCGCGCGATACGTGCTCACCGTTTTCACCGACAGATGCAGTTCCTGCGCGATTTCCGTCGGAAGCCGGCCGCCCGCGAGCTTGCAGAAGATCTGGAACTCGCGCTCGGACAGCAGCTCGTGCGGCCGTTCGGCGGCGGGCTTGTCGAGCTTGTCGGCGAGCGCATCCGCGATGAACTCCGACAGGTAACGATGCCCGCGCGCCACGGTGCGGATCGCGCGCACGATCTCCTCGGGCGCCGCGTCCTTGTTCAGATAGCCGTTCGCGCCCGCCTTCAGCAGGTTGATCGCGTACTGGCTCTCCGGGAAGCCCGAAAGCATCAGCACGCCCTGCTCCGGCCGGATCTGCTTGATCACGCGCAAGGTATCGACGCCGTTCTTGTCGGGCATCGCGATGTCGAGCAGCACGACGTCGAACGCCTGCGCGCGCACGAGCGCGATGGCTTCGTCGCCGGTGGCGGCCTCGCCCGCGACTTCCATGTCGGGTTCGTCCACGACGAACTGCCTGAACCCGCTGCGCACGATCGCGTGGTCGTCGGCTATCAGGACTCGAATCATTCGCGTCGTCCGCGCTGCCGGACGTTCTTGTAGTAGTTGATCGGTCATTTCATGCAGGCGCCGGATACGCGTTGCGTATCCGGGGCATCGCCCTTACCCGTTGCGGCCTTCCAGCAGGTCCGCCATGTCGTCGGCGTGCTCTTCCTCGACCGCCAGAATGTCTTCGAAGATGCGTCGCGTCGTGACGTCCTTGTCGCCGAGATAGCGGATGATCTCGCGATACGTATCGATCGCGATGCGCTCGGCGATCAGGTTCTCGCGGATCATGTCGATCAGATCCTTGCCTTCGCTGTACTCGGAATGCGAGCGCGACGAGAGCCCGTCCGGCGCGAAATTTGGCGCGCCGCCCAGTTGCACGATGCGCTCGGCGAGCGTATCGGCGTGTTCCTGTTCCTCGTTCGCATGCTCGAGGAATTCCTGCGCGACCGCTTCCGAGTGAATGCCTTTCGCCATGAAGTAGTGGCGCTTGTAGCGCAGCGTGCAGACGATTTCGGTGGCGAGCGAGTCGTTGAGCAGCTTCAGGACCGTCTCACGGTCCGCGCCGTAGCCCTCCGTCACCGCGCCTTCGTCCATGTGCTGGCGCGCATCGGCGCGAATTTTCTCGACATCGAGGACAAAAGCGTCCGTGGACTGGTTCGACCCGGTATTTACAGCAGACGATTTGGACATTTGGTTCGCTCCTCTGTGATGGGTGACATGACGTTTCGCTGGAGCAGGTCCTTGCAATGCGGCGCGCATAGACCGCTCCTATCCAATCGAAAAGCCGGATGCATGCGCCATGCCTGATCGCTCGAAAAAACCGCGCGACGGTCGTGACTTTGGCGCGCGGCTTGATGGTTCACGGCTTTCGCCCTATCCGGGCGTCACGTCCGGAACACGCCGAGCAGCAGGGTGACGACGAACACGACGAGGAAAATGAAGAAAAGGATCTTCGCAATTTCCGCCGCGCCGGCAGCGATCCCCGTGAAGCCGAACACGGCGGCGATGATGGCGATGACGAAGAAGACAGCAGCGTAATGAAGCATGTGAGCTCCTTCATGATTGGTCGGAAACGATCGGCGATGCTCGCCAAGCGGCGCTAATCGATGGCTTTTTTCGTGACGACGAAGCCCAGCACCAGAAACACGACGCACA
This sequence comes from Caballeronia sp. INML3B, assembly GCF_023631305.1. Taxonomy (NCBI): domain Bacteria; kingdom Pseudomonadati; phylum Pseudomonadota; class Betaproteobacteria; order Burkholderiales; family Burkholderiaceae; genus Caballeronia; species Caballeronia sp. INML3B. Next base: position 140,099 of record NZ_JALQDI010000005.1, on the reverse strand, counting down.
GGATCAGGAACAGCACGAACAGGAATTTGGCGATGGCCGCGGCGCCGGCAGCGACGCCCGTAAAGCCCAGCACGCCGGCGATCACGGCCACGATCGCGAAAAACAAGGCCCACTTCAGCATGATCGTTCCCCGTAGTGAATGGATGACGGAACCATGCTAGCCATGCCCGCCGCGCGGCGCATTCGGGCAGGCTCCTTTTTTGCTGTGGGAATCCACCGACACTCGCTTTCAAATCGGCTGCCTAAGTGAAACGCCGAACTTCCGAGACCATGAGCCACGTACCGCGCGCCGCGATACCCACGATACCCACGATGCCCGCGATCCTGCCGGACGACCCGCCGCCCTTCGCAACGGACGCGCCCGACAATTCAAAAGCGCCGGCGCCCGCCGGCCTCGCGCGCCGCGCGGCGCGTTTCAACGAATGGATGCGCCGCTACAGCTGGGCGGTCGCGATGACGGTCGCAATCGTCATCACCGTGGGCGGGTTGATCATTCTCGAATCGGGGCGCATCCGGATCGCGTCGGAATACGAAACCGCCCTCGAAGCGAAGGGCGCCACCGCGCAGCTTTCGACGCTCGCCGCCGATATCGCCACCCTCACCGCCGACGAGCGCGGCTTCGCGCTCAAGGCCGACGGCGCGTTCCCGGCGCACTTCCGGGAAACGGCGCAGCGCGTGCGGCGCACGCTGGCGTGGCTGGATGCGTACTACCGGCGCATCGGCGACGACACCGCCCTCGCGAGCTTCGCGCAGATCCGCGCCGCCGCCGACGATGAAATCGCGCAAGGCACGGCGCGCCTCGCCGCGCCGCCGACTGGCGCCGCCCTGCGTGAGCGCGCGCTCGCGCTGCCGGCGCCCGACACGAGCGCGACGCTGGACGCGGCGCTGTCGCTGTTGCGCCTGAACGAAGAACAGCGCGCACAGCACGCGCTCGACGCAAGCCGCGCCGATCAGCGCATCTCGACGCTTTGCGTCGCGGCATTGTGTGCGCTCAACATCGTGTTGTTCATCCTCCTTTTTCGCAATCTGGGCATTCAGCTCGACAAGCAGGCGCGCGTGCAGAAGGCGCTCATCACGCAGCAGGAAGAGCTGGATCAGCTCGTGTTCGCGCGCACGCGCCAGCTCGAAGCGCTCGCCTGGCACCTGCAATCGGTCAGCGAAAACGAGAAGACGGAGCTTGCGCGCGAACTGCACGACGAGCTCGGCTCGATCCTCACCGCGAGCAAGATGGATGTCGCGTGGGTGCGTGGCAAGCTGAGGGACAGCGAGCCGGCGATGGCCGAAAAACTCGCTCGCGCGCTCGGCAATCTCGATCAGGGCATTGCACTGAAGCGCCGCATCATCGAGGACATGCGGCCGACCGTGCTTGCCAGCTTCGGTCTCGTGACCGCGCTGCGCTCGCTCGTCGACGAAGCCGCGCAACGCAACGGCTGGAGCGTCGAGTTCGATCTGCCGGGCGATGACGTGAAGCTCGGCGAGGCGATCGAGATCGCCCTCTTCCGCGTCGCGCAGGAGACGCTGACGAATGCTGCGAAATACGCGCGCGCGAGCCGTATCCGCGTGACGCTTCGTGTCGATGAAGAGAACGTGTCGCTCTCGATCACCGATGACGGCATCGGCATCCGGCCGCAGGATCTCAAGCGCACGCAGACGCACGGGCTCGTCGGCATGCGCCAGCGCGTATCGGCGCGCGGCGGGCGCTTCGAGATCGAGCGCGCGTCGCCGCATGGCACGGCGATCAGCGTGTCGATGCCGCGCGAGCGCAGCGCGGGCGCGTCGGTCGCCATGCCGTCCGCGTAGGACGATGCCGACATCGAATGCAGACGCCGCCGACAGGAAAATCGCACGCGTGCCGACAGCCTGAGACCGCGCGCTTTTTTTATGATTGTTCACACAGGTAAGCGGGGGCGACGGGGCGACGACAAGGCGCCCGTCATTCGACACAATGCGCGAACTCAATTCCTGTCACGCATTTCAACTCCAAAGGGGAATAAACATGACTCGACTCATCGCTCTACTGCTGATTGCAGGCACGGCGGCTCTCGCGGGCTGCAACACCGTTTCGGGAGCTGGCCAGGACATCTCGAAGGGCGGTCAGGCCATTTCGAATTCCGCCGAGGAGCACAAGTAAGCGGCGACGTGCGCCGCGTGATCGCGGCGCACGCGCTCAGGGCGTTCCATAGCGTTGAGGTAGTTCCCTGTCTTCCCGCCACGTTCGCGTGGCGGGATTTTTTTCGCGTCGCCCTCGCGCGCGTGACGGGCGAAAAAAAACCCGGCCGATGCGCGCGGCCGGGCTTCGTCGCTTCAGGCGCGAAACGTCATTGCGTGTCGGGCAATTCCAGCGCCGGCTGTTGCGTGTTGCCGCCCTGCGCGACCAGCACGCGGATCTTTTCCGGCACCAATTGCGAGGCCGCATTTCCGGAAGGCAGCGTGGTCACGAGCCAGTCCGCGTTGTTGACGAGATCGAACGAGGCCGACTTGTATACCGGCGTCTTCGAGCCCGGCAGCGTCGCGATCAACTGATACGTGCCGCCCGAGACATAGATGGAATCCTGCGTCGTCGCGGGCACGGCGTTCTTGTAGGCGACGCCCGCCATCGTCGGGCTGACGCTCGCGATGTTCGTCCCCGGCGCGACGAGATAGACATCGAGATTCGGCGCGTTCGTCGACGCGTTGAAGGCGCGCACGCGTGCGCTGCCCGAAAGCAGGCCCTTGTCGAACGGATCGTCGATCACCGCGATCGACGGCACGAAGCCCGCGTCCGGCAGCGCGATCACCGTGTACTCATGCCCTTTCGCGGCGTTCGAGATGCTCGTATCGGTGGCGAGTTGCGTCGTCGTGTTCACGGCCGCGTAGGAGAAGCTGTGCTGGCCCGTGTCGATGTTCGCGAAATTCGTCACCGCCTTGTAGGCGAGATTCGGCTGCAGGATCTTGGCGTTGTCGTAGAAGTCGACGTTCGGGCCGCTCGGAATCGCGTGAATGAAATGGACCTGCGGCTGGGTGACGCCGATTTCCTTGCCCACATCGTCGGAGCTTCCTCCGCAAGCGGAGAGCAAAGCGGCGACGGCGGCGAGCGCGGCAGCGGTGCGGATGAGCTTCATGGTTCCACCTTCCTTTGTTTTGATCGTTCTCTGAGTCCGCGGCGTGCTTGCGTGGCGCGTACTGCGCATTCGCGTTCGACGTCGCGACTCTCCCGGGTTGACTTTCCTCGGCCGTCGGTGGCGTTGTCAGCTTCGATGACACCGCCATGACGGGTGAAGGCATTGAGCAATCGACGTGCCCTTGATCGGTGCGTAATCGCTCGGCGAGGCCGCAAAGCCGTGCGAGAGAAGGCTTTGCTTTCGTTAGAGGATTGCTTCGGGAGAGGAGATGCGGAAGGTGGACGAGATGCGCAGACGCGCCATTGTTGGCCGAATCTTACAAGCGGCGAAGCGGGGTTCACTCACCGAAATTTTCGGGTACGAGTGCCGTCAAGTCAGATCGGCGGTGCCTCGTGATGGGAGTTTGGGAAAGACGACGGCGCAAACCCACGTTCGCTCTTTCTTCCGTGTCGTGCTCCAGTTCCCAAATAACGACGCGACGCGCGTCGACTTGCGACAAGGACAAGTACAGCTCCGCTCCTGTCACTGCCTATGGCATTCGGACCGGATGTCGACACAAGCCCGACCGCGATCCCGTATCTGCACGCGGAACCGCGCGCAGCGCAACGATGGTCGAAACGTCTCGCCGGCCTGCACAACTCGTCGCTGCCGCGTATCGGCCTTGCATGCGCCGGCAGCACGCTGATACCGGAAGTGGACGCGGGACGAAACATGCCGGTCGAGATTCGACGCGCTCATCTCGTGGCCGCATGCAGTTTGGATCAGCTTGCAGAAACCAGTGAGCGACGCGAAGAAACTGCTACGCCGGCAACGTGCTCATATCGTCGACTGGATCAATGAGATAGAGTATTTCGCCGATACGGCCGCGCTCGTCGCATCGCTGGATTTCGTGGTCTGTGTCGGCACATCCATAGCCCATCTCGCTGGCGCAATGGGCAAGCGCGTATGGTTGCTCGATCGGCATCGAAGCTGCTGGCGCTGGATGCGTGATCATGGAGACACGCCGTGGTATCCGGGCATGCGGATTTTCAACCAGAAAGAACGCGGCGATTGGGATGAAGTGTTAGCACGCGCCTTCGCAGAACTGCAACAGGACGCCTGGCGGTTGTAGTTCCTGAATGGCGTTACAAGCGGTGAACCCGGGCATACCTATATCGGTGTGCCCGGGTCCGAGAGTCGTCAAATGGAACTGGCGGAATGCCGCCAGTTCTATCGACGTGCGCTTACCAGCGGTAGCCTGCCTGAGCCTTGACGGCAGTCGAACCGCCATTCGCCGACGAAACACCGACGCCGAGGTTCAAGTTCATCGTCACCTGATAGGCCGCGGCGACGCCGACGGCGGTCGCGCTACCGTAGTTGCCAACTGCCACACCGGCCCACTTCTCGCCCGGGTTGAGCACCGGAATGCTCGGGATGGCCAGGGTCGATGCCGCTGCGCGATCAGCGTAGCGTTCCATGTCGTGCTTCGCGCCTTCGATTGCCTGTTCGGTGTAGGCGTTAGCGCCTGCGACGGCTTGATCGGTGTAGGCGTTGGCCTGCGAGATCTTGTCGTTCAACTGATTGACGTTGACCGCATCCGTGCCTTGCGTGCCGGCCGCGACGTTCGTGATCTGACGTTCGCTGCCTGCCGCGCCGACGGAGACCGTGTTCGCGCGATCCGCGACGGAGTTCGCGCCGAGGGCCACCGAGTTGTCGGCGTTGGCGCTGGCGTTCGCACCCATGGCAGTGGCGTGGACGCCCGCTGCCGTGGCGGTTTCGCCGGCTTCGCCGCTCGCCGCAAAGAGCGAGTCGGAGACTGCAGGCGCGGCAGCGCCGAGGACCATCGGAGCTGCGGCCCGCATGGTCGAGCGGAGCATCGTGCCTTCGACACGGCCATTGCCGTCGCTCTGGAGCGCGAGGATGTCGGCGGTGTTTTGCGCGACGAGCTGGCTCACGGCGTTTAGCTGGTTCATGTTCACGGCGTCGTTGCCGTGAATGCCATCTGCGACGTTTGTTATACGACGGTGGATATTGAGCATGCCACCGCCGACGCTGACAACGTTCTGCTCACCACCGTCTTCACTGGAGGCGCCTATAGCGACAGAGCTGCGGCCCAATGCACTGGCGCCTACTCCGATAGCTGTGCTAGAGCTACCTTCCGCGTGAGCATCACTGCCGATAGCGGTAGCGCCACCGTTCGTGGCGATTGCATAGTCGCCAAAAGCCGACCCTCCTGAGACTGCCGAGGCCGACCGGCCGACGGCCGTCCCCCAAGAGTCTGCTCGCGCCTCCGTGCCTACAGCAACGCTATCGCCCCCCGACATCGCATTCGTTCCGAGCGCAACGCCGTTCCATGCTGCGAAACCTCCAGCGCCGAGTGCCACGCCTCCCTGGTCGGTACGGGCGCCTATGCCGATAGCAACCGTCCCGTCGAACGCAGAGGAGTTCGATCCGATGGCCACAGCGTCGCCGCCAGCGGAGCTTTTGGCTCCCACCGCAACGCCTGAAGAATCAGCGCTTGAATCAGTGCCCAAGGCAACGCCGTAAGGGTTCGCATGCGCTCCCGTACCAAACACAGCACTGTAAAATTCAGCAGATGTATCAGCACCTACAGCGACGCCCGATGGGCGCGATTGAGCATTATTTCCAATAACGACGGCCGGGCCCTTCGAACCCTCGACAAAGAACGCGTTTGCGTGATTACCGATCACCACGCTGTCCGGAATATTAATGAGCCCTACGTCGCCAATCATTACTCCGCTTGAACCTATGTAACTGTTATCGCCAATAACGTTGAGACCATCGCGCGTGACGGACGATTCCACCCAATTATTAAAACCTATGATCGTGCCAGCCGAGACGTTTGCCGTCGCGAGCACCGCGATGCTGCCGAGGATCGCCACCGTTACCGGCTTGAATCGGAAAGAACAGAACCCCATGATTAAATCCTTTTAATAGTTAATATGATTTACACTGCGCTGCGTTCGGCTCCAAGCGAAGTGGTCGCCAAATGCAGCATTCTTTTCGCTCACGCGAAAATCACTTTCCAGCCTTGAGTGTTTAAGATCTTCGGGCCATGAACTGAAACCGTGCTGTGTTACAGTGATGCTGCGACGTCAGGGCCTCATCCTGCCGATTGCGCCTAGCTCGCTATTGAAGGCGATCGTCTTGGTGCGACGGTGCTGTCCGAACTCATTTCTTATCGCAGCATAAATTGAATAACGCAACCTGAGTGAGTAAATCACTTCATTGCGAAGACAGTTGTCGGTTTCGATCCCTGTGCGACTGTGCGCTTTTTTTATGGCTCTTCATCAGCCGATTCAGATGTCTTATGTGATTAACATTAGTTAGCATTACTATTTGATTGCCGATCCAGCATTATAGAGAGACGATTGAAAGGAGGGCCTCATCTCTTCCTTTTTTACCAATCTGCCTGCGTTTTAGGCATTAGCGCATTTCGTTATAAATGGCGGCTTGCATTAACGGGGGCAACGTGCCATCAGCCTGTTCACGGACGCCTAATCGCCAAGATCTTTTAGGGGTTTTTTACGACCAAGCGTTCGCCGGGAACGTCCGATGAAACAGTTTCGCGATTTCGTCACTCAATGGCGAGCCGTTCGACAGGTGTATAAGGCAGAGGAGGAACCGATGTATTAGGCCGGGTGCCCAACGAGGGCGAAGCGCATTCTGCGCTTAAACGGCAGTCCGACGCACGAACGCTCGAGCGCGCCTTCCGGATATGCCTTCGACGGCTCGCGTCAAGCTCTAGACTCATCTGTTCGCCATGATGCGTCACCAGTGCGCGAAGGACGGGCCACATACCCACGTAGTGCACCATGAAGCTCGTGGGCGTCTGAAGCTGATTAGGCGTGTTGAGCGTCGTGCAATCGAGTAACTCGTCTTCGGCGGCCATGCCATTGCGCCGCATTACGTGAATGAAAAGATCTTGATCGCCGCCGTTCGAGTAGACGGACGACTTGTCCGCGAATCTCGCGACCACCTGCTGATCTGCGATCCTCCATCAGCGTTTCGCATCGGATATCGGTCAAAAGCAGGGAGTCTTGCGTCAGCAGCAGAACAAGATCGCCCTCGGCGCAGGCACGCAGGGTCCGCAACAACACCTGGTATTTCAGGATCATGCGCATTTGCAACCAGCCGATCGCGCTCGCATCGACGTATTCGTGTGCGTACCCCTGCCGCGCGCAATAGCGGCGATGGTTCTCAAACGACGCGCGAGCGTTAACGTCGGTGAAAAAACTGATGACGTGGGTGGCCATGGCGATGCTCCGTGTTGCCGCGTGTCGGCTCCGCGACGCGCTCTGGCCGCTGATTCTGTCCGGCGCTCGGCGCGCGGGCAAGTACGAAGACAGATTGTTTCACCCTGATGGTCCGAAGACAGAAGTTCGGGGGCGCCCGAATATCCGCGCCGCGATACGGACACCCAGCCCAGCGATTACGGACTCGCGACGATTACGCGCTCTTCGGCAAGAAGTCTGTCAAGCCAGCCCCCGCCGCCGATAATCGAACCAAAAAGAAAGCCCCACGGAAAGCAAAATAACGACCGTCGCAATCACGGTCCATTGCGTGACGACTTCGCCGAGCAACAACGCGCCCAACATGACCGCGACCACCGGATTCACATAAAGACAACTCGTCGCGACAATCGTGCTCGTATTGCGAATCAGAAAGTTATACGCGACATATGCAGCCATCGATCCGATCACCACGAGATACACGAACGAAAATCCCGCGCCGACGCTCATGTGCGTCAGACGCTCGCCCGACGCCAGCGCGATCGCCGTCGCGATCAGCCCGCCCAGGCCGATCTGCAAGGCCGTCGACATCAGCAGATCCGACGGCTGCCGCAGACGCGTCGCCAGATGCGCGCCGCCCGCCCAGAAAATCGCGGCGCACAGAATCGCCAGCGTGCCGACAGTCGAACTCGGAGAAGGATCGCCGTGGTTCAGCAGCACGATGCCGATGAGACCGAGCGCCACCGCGAACCATTCGCCTCTCGCGACGCCGCGTCCGCTGAGCGCGGTGAAGATCGTCGCGAAGAGCGGCACGGTGGCCACCATCACCGCGGCCGTGCCGGTGCCGACCGTGCGCATGCCGTAGGCCATCATCCCGCTCGACAAGCCCTCCAGCAAAGTGCCGACGATCGCCGCATTGCGCACTTCCCGCGCGCTCGGCCACACCGCCTTGCGATGCACGGCGATCGCGAAGAGCCCGACCCCGGCGCACAGGTTTCGCAGGCCGCCGAGCATGAGCGGCGGGAACGATTCGAGCGACAGATGAATCCCGAGATACGTCGAGCCCCACACGAGATACACGACGGCCAGCGCGAGCGCGACTTGCCCTTTGAAGGAGCGCGGCGCACGAAACGGAAAGCGGTCGGGGAAACTGAACGGCAGGCGCGGCGGCGGCAGAGCGGACATGCATTACTCCGCGACGGCTGCGCGCCGGATGACTGCGAGAGAGACCGGGAAATACGCTGCGGCAACTACCAGACTGGACGGCATGACGGAACGAAAGAAGTGCGGATTGCGCCGAGGAGAGACCGCGCAATCCCCCGGGAAAACCCCGAGAATTCGCGGCGCTCGACATTATGCAGTAAGCACGGAACGCGATTGCACAACTTTACGAATGGTTGCCAAGACGCTACGCCGCGGTGTAACGTGTCGGCTGCTAACGCGGGGGTCCTGCGTTGCACATCGTGATTTCGATCATCGGTTCATTCGACGAAATCGCTTCGTGTGGCGTGGGTGAGAAATACCCTTTGAACCTGATCTGGATAATGCCAGCGCAGGGAAGCGTTCGGGTTCCATGGTTCGCAGCATCCAGGCCACTTCTTCCGGACCCGTACCTTTCCATCTCGTTCCTCCCTGTTTAGCTCCTGAATCAGCCGAGCTCGACGGCGTTCGTCCGCGTCGAGTCCGGATAAAACCGTCCCACACAGGAGAGACAGCCACATGAATGCCAACCCGAAATTCCTGTCCGAGAATGCCGTCGTCGATGCCGCCGCCATCGCGCCGCTGCCGAACTCGCGCAAGGTCTACGTGACCGGCTCGACGCCCGACATCCGCGTGCCGATGCGCGAAATCACGCAATCGGACACCCCCGACGGCTTCGGCGGCGAGAAGAATCCGCCGGTGTACGTGTACGACACGTCCGGCCCGTACACCGACCCGGAGGCGAAGATCGACATCCGCTCGGGCTTGCCCGCGCTGCGCCGCGCGTGGATCGAGCGTCGCGGCGACACGGAGGAACTCGCGGGACTGTCGAGCGAATTCGGCCGCGAGCGCGCCGCCGATCCGAAGACGGCCGAACTGCGCTTCCCCGACCTGCATCGCCATCCGCGTCGCGCGGTGGCCGGAAAGAACGTCTCGCAGATGCACTACGCACGGCAGGGCATCATCACGCCGGAGATGGAGTACATCGCGATCCGCGAGAACCAGCGGCGCGCCGAATATCTCGAAAGCCTGAAGAAGAGCGGCCCGAACGGCGAAAAGCTCGCGGCCATGATGGGCCGCCAGCACCCCGGCCAGGCGTTCGGCGCGGCGGCGTTCGGCAAGGACGGGCTCCAGGCAATCACACCCGAATTCGTGCGCGAGGAAGTGGCGCGCGGCCGCGCGATCATCCCGGCGAACATCAATCACCCGGAAAGCGAGCCGATGATCATCGGACGCAACTTCCTCGTGAAGATCAACGCGAACATCGGCAATTCGGCGGTGACCTCCTCCATCGGCGAGGAAGTCGACAAGATGACGTGGGCGATCCGCTGGGGCGGCGACACGGTCATGGATCTCTCGACGGGCAAGCACATTCACGAAACGCGCGAGTGGATCATCCGCAATTCGCCGGTGCCGATCGGCACCGTGCCGATCTATCAGGCGCTCGAAAAGGTCAACGGCAAGGCCGAGGACCTGACGTGGGAAATCTTCCGCGACACGCTGATCGAGCAGGCGGAACAAGGCGTCGATTACTTCACGATTCATGCGGGCGTGCGCCTCCAATACGTGCCGCTGACGGCCAACCGCATGACGGGCATCGTGTCGCGCGGCGGCTCGATCATGGCGAAGTGGTGCCTCGCGCATCACAAGGAAAGCTTCATCTACGAGCACTTCGAAGACATCTGCGAAATCATGAAGCAATACGATGTCTCGTTCTCGCTCGGCGACGGCCTGCGCCCCGGCTCGATCTACGACGCCAACGACGAAGCGCAGCTCGGCGAGCTCAAGACCCTCGGCGAACTGACGCAGGTCGCCTGGAAGCACGACGTGCAGGTGATGATCGAAGGCCCCGGCCATGTGCCGATGCAGCTCATCAAGGAGAACATGGACCTGCAACTGGAATGGTGCGACGAGGCGCCCTTCTACACGCTCGGGCCGCTGACCACGGACATCGCGCCGGGATACGACCACATCACGTCGGGCATCGGCGCGGCGATGATCGGCTGGTTCGGCACGGCGATGCTCTGCTACGTCACGCCGAAGGAACACCTCGGCCTGCCGAACAAGGACGACGTCAAGGAAGGCATCATCACCTACAAGCTCGCGGCGCACGCGGCGGATCTGGCGAAGGGTCATCCGGGCGCGCAAGTTCGCGATAACGCGCTGTCCAAGGCGCGTTTCGAGTTCCGTTGGGAAGACCAGTTCAACCTTGGCCTCGATCCGGACAAGGCGCGCGAATTCCACGACGAAACCCTGCCGAAGGATTCGGCCAAAGTCGCGCACTTCTGCTCGATGTGCGGCCCGCATTTCTGCTCGATGAAGATCACGCAGGACGTACGCGATTTCGCCGCGAAGCAGGGCTTGAGCGAAAACGAGGCGCTCGCCAAAGGCATGGAGACGAAGGCGATCGAATTCGTGAGAAAGGGCTCGGAAATCTATCAGCCGACCTGATGCTCGTTTTTGGCTGACAACGGCCTTTCGCACAGCGCGTGCGAAAGGCCGTTTTTTTATGGGGACCGGGCGCAATGTCTTGTCGCGCCTGGAGGAAAGATTGATCTGATGATTCAGGCACCTTTTCTGCTGAAGATGTGCACGAACCGGCGAAAACATGGCGGCCCCCCTTTGGGCCGACGCCGAAACGGTTGCACCGCGTCGCGCGTAGTCGCGGGCGAACCGGAGCCGATTCATCTCATCATCGAATTGGAGAGTCGACATGAAAAACATCAAACAGATCGGCGCCGCTGCAGTGGTCGTTGCGTTTCTGGGAGGATTGACCGCTTGTAGCGACATGACCACGCGTCAACGGGATACCGCCATCGGCGCTGGCGTCGGCGCGGCCGGCGGAGCGGTGATCGGCGGCAGCGCACTTTCGACGCTGGGCGGCGCCGCCGTTGGGGGCATCATCGGGAATCAGGTCGGCAAGTAGCGAAACCGTTGCCTGTGCGGCGAAGTGTTCCGCTTCGCCGCCATAAAAGAGTCCGCCGTTTCAAATTTGTTACAGAAAAACGCTGCGGTAATGCTTTGTCACATGACGCCGCACGCTTGCCCCTCATCGTTGGCCTAAGCTGTTTCTTGACGGACCGTTCGATTTTCATCGATCCCGGAGTCCGGCCAGCCGTAGTGCAAGGAGCAGCATCATGATTTCCGCCCGCAGCATTCCCGGACCCGTAACGGCCGCCGCCGCGCTCGCCGTCGGGCTTCTTCTGAGCGGGTGTTATTACCCTTACGGCTATCCGGCTTATCCATCCTATCCCGTGACCAGCGCGATCTACACGCAGCGCGAATTCACGGTGCCGGCGTCGGGTGCGGCCGTCGCTTCGTCGCCTGCCACCCTTCCGCCGCAATACGAGTACGCAGTCGGCTCGCCCTATTCCGACTACTACCAGACCTATCCGTACCCTTATCCGTACTATCCGCCGTACGCCGCTTACCCGGCTTATTACCGCTATGGCTACGGCTATCCGGCGGTCTCGTTTGGATTCGGTTATTGGGGCGGCGGCGGTTGCTGCTGGGGCCACGGCGGGCACGGCGGCGGTTGGCACGGCCACGGCGGCCACGGCGGGCATGGCGGAGGCGGATGGCACGGCGGCGGCGGCAGCTGGCATGGTAGCGGCGGCCACGGCCACTGAGCGCGGTGCCGCGCGTCGGCGCGCGCGACATGCGACGGAAAATCGTTTTTTCCGTCGCCCCGTAACAGGGCTGCAACATTTTCTGACGCGCACACGCCTTCGCGCGCGGATCGCGCGACTGTGCGCCCGGACACTTTCCTTATCCGACAAGGCTTCGGCACATTTCGCCAGACGATTGGCACAGTTCTGGCTACATAGGTCCCCTATTCGCCACGCCGCAATGGCGATCCAAGCACCTAGCAGCAAAACTTCGCGCGCATCATCGGCGCACTTTCCGTATCGGGGGATCGGACATGATGGCCTTTATGTTTTTTTTGCTGTGGATGCTTGCCTCGCTCGGCCTGTTAACCGTGTGGGTGTTCCGCCAGACGCCTCCTGCCGGCCCTGACGATCGCGCGCCCGATGCGGTCGCCAAAGGCTGACGCCCGCCACTTACGCACGCTCCCGCGCCACTCGCGCATCGACGACGCGCCCCAAGCGGCGCGCTTCGTCACGCCCGCGCCCTACGCCACGCCGCAATAACCGGCATTCACGACTTGACGCAGGCCGTTCGCGCCCTATTCTTAGTGGGCGCGTTTATGCGTTTGCTTAAGTCGGCGGCCGACTCCTGCTGAACATCAAACTCCACGCGCATCGCGGCTTTGCTTCGCGCCGCTTCGGCTCATGACAAAGAGAAGGAGACCCTGATGTTTCACCAGCTACTCACCCCGATCGCCAATTCGCTGTTCGCGTCCTTTATCGTCGCCGCGCTGCCGATCATCCTCGTGCTCGTGCTGCTGGGCTGGGCGCGCCGCCCCGCGTGGCAGGCATCGCTCGCCGGATTGATTCTCGCGTTCGTGATCGCCGTGGCGGGCTGGCGTTTCCCGGCCGGGCTCGCGCTCGATTCGGTCGCGGCCGGCGCCGTCTTTGCGCTGTGGCCCGTCATGTGGATCGTCTTCGCCGCGATCCTGCTCTACAACGTCGCGCAACGCTCGGGGCGTTTCGAAGCGTTTCGTCTGTGGATGGTCGACAACCTCCCGAACGACCGGCGCATCGTGCTGGTGGTGATCGGCTTCTCGTTCGGCGCGCTGCTCGAAGGCATCTCGGGCTTCGGCACGCCGATCGCCATCACGAGCTCGCTGCTGATTCTGCTCGGCTTCCCGACGCTGGAAGCGCTCACCTTCACGCTGATCTTCAACACGGCGCCGGTCGCGTTCGGCGCGCTCGGCGTGCCGATCACCGTGCTCGGCGCGGTCACGCACCTGCCGACCGACGCCCTCGCGAAAATGGTCGGCCGCCAGTTGCCGTTCTTCGCGTTCTTCCTGCCGTTCTACGTGATCGGCATCTACGCAGGCTTTCGCAACATGACGCGCGTCTGGCCCGTGCTGCTCGTCTCCGGGGGCGCGTTCGCGCTCACGCAGTTCGTGACGTCGAACTACATCAGCTATGCGCTGACCGACGTGCTCTCCTCGCTCGTCTCGCTGATTCTGACGATCGCGTTCCTGCGCGTGTGGAAGCCCGTCGCCGACGAGCGCTTCGCCGTAAACGTCGAGCGCCTCGGCGATAAAGACGACAAGCGCGCGGCGCTTTCGGGCGGCCACGGCTGGGTGCCGTGGATCGTCGTGTCGGCGGTCGTGATCGTGTGGACGGTGCTCAAGATTTTCCTGATCGGCGACGTCAAGGTCGCGTGGCCCGGACTCGACAAGGCCGTCTATATCACGCTCTATAAGCAGCCGTATGGCGCGATCTGGGACTTCCAGCCGCTCGCGACCGGCACCGCGATTCTGGTGGCGTCGATCATCACGGCGCTCCTCGTCAAGTTGCCCGCGCGCGAGTACGGCGCGGCGATCGTGGATACGTGGGTGCAGACGCGCATCGCCATTCTGACGGTCGCGACGATCGTCGGCCTCGCTTATCTGATGAACTACTCGGGCATGAACTACACGCTGGGTCTGGGCGTGGCGTCTGTCGGGCCGTTCTTCCCGCTCGTGTCCGCGTTCCTCGGCTGGGTGGCGGTGTTCCTCTCGGGCAGCGACACGTCGGGCAATGCGCTCTTCGGCAATCTGCAGGTGGTCGCGGCGAACCAGCTGAATCTGAACCCAGTGCTGATGGCGGCGACCAACTCGTCGGGCGGCGTGATGGGCAAGATGATCTCGCCGCAAAACATCTCGACCGGCGTGGCGACGACCGAACTCAAAGGCAAGGAAGGTCTCGTCTTCGCGCGCACATTCAAGCATTCGATCCTGCTCACGATCGTGCTCGGCGTGCTCGTGTGGCTGCAGCAGAACGTGCTGACGTGGATGATTCCGCCGCATTGAAATCGCGGCGCCTTTCTCCCGCTTCTTGCGCTTTCGTTCGGCGGGCGTTTTATCGGTATGAGCGCGGTGCTAACATGCGCGGACTTTTGATGAGCATCCCGAAGTCCGCCCTGTTATGTCACCCGCCAATCTGTTGCAACTGATCGTGCTCGCCGCCTTGTGGGGCGCATCGTTTCTCTTTATCCGCGTCGGCGTCGTCGAATTCGGCGTAGCGCCGCTGATGGCCCTGCGCGTCGGAATCGGCGCCGTGTTTCTGATCGCGATGCTGCTGGCGCGCCGCCCGTTCGCCGCCACTGTCGCGACACTGCGCGCGCGCTGGCTTCAGTTGCTGGCCGTCGGCATTCTCAACTCCGCCGCGCCCTTCTGTCTCTTCGCCTATGCCGAACTGACGCTGTCGGCGGGCGCGACGTCCGTCATCAACGCGACGACGCCGCTCTTCGGCGCGCTCGTCGCCTTCCTGTGGCTGCGCGATCGCCTGACGACGGCACGCACGATCGGCATGGCAATCGGCTTCGCGGGCGTGCTCGTGCTGGTGTGGAACCAGATCGCGCCCGGGCACGCGGGGCATGACGCGGCGCTGCCGGTGCAGGGCATCCTCGCGGCGGCCGCGGCGCTCGCGGCGTCCGCGCTCTACGGCGTCGCGGGCAACTTCGCGAAGAAGTATCTGATGGACGTCGACGCGATGACCAACGCCGCCGGCAGCATGATCGGCGCAACGCTCACGCTTGCGCCCATTGCGTTCCTCACGTGGCCCGCCGCGCCGGTTTCCGCCCACGCGTGGGGCGCGGTGCTCGCGCTCGGCATTGGCTGCACGGGCATCGCGTACTTCATCTATTTCCATCTGGTCGCGGTCGCGGGTCCGGCCCGCGCGATGACCGTCACCTTCGTCATTCCGCTCTTCGGCATTCTGTGGGGCGCGGTGTTTCTCGGCGAACATGTGTCGATTGCGATGATCGCGGGGTGTGGGATCGTGCTTGCGGGGACTTCGCTTGCTACCGGCGTTGTGAAGCGTGTGCCGTTCATTGGGCGGCGTAAGCTTGCGCCGTGAGCCAGGCTTCTGCCAGGAACGCTGGACGCCGCGGCGATTTCTTCGTTTTCTTGCTTCTGCATACCGTCGACATCGTTCGCGCTCTGATGGTCAAAGGCACCGGCGGCGCGCTGCCGACTTCCATCCCGGTAATCGGATCGCCAAGGAACGAAAGCGCTCCATGCGCTCGTGAATAGCGTCGAGTACCGCAAACAGCGGCGGTCCGTTCTTGTAGTTCGACCGGCGCGTCGGTTCGATATCCCCGCGTGCGTGCTGATGAATAAGGACTTGACCGGCGAGACGCTCGCTTCGCTGCGCGGGTGCTTCGGCTTCGACCTGGAACAGGTGGAGCGGCGCGCAGCGGCCCCCGATTGCTAGCTCCGCCGGCCATTCGATTTGGGCAGTTCCTATTTTCGATTGCCCGAAGTCAGGCATCTTTCACCACGAATTGATACACAAATTCTCTCGGCCGCGCGTTAGCCTCCGTATCGCTGACGGCTCGCGCTCCGAGTCGTCGGCCACTTCGGATTCCGGAATACCGAGCTGGTGCACAAACCCATTCAAAATGATCGGCAGGTTTCCTGAAGTTGAGCATTGCTTTGGACTCGCTGCGGCGGGTCTTTTTTGTTTTGGCTACGCGCTTTTAGCCAAAAAGGAGGATTAGTTGAATCGCAGAGACGAATACTTTGAAAGACGTGAGCGCGCTTTTCAAGGACAGCATCAGCCCTACTTTCTTGAGATAAGGAGCGCGCCGAGTTCGGCCACGGCGGATGTCTTCAGCATTGAGGGCGAGGAAGCCATCGGGCAGGAGAGCCGCTACACGATTCAGTTCACGCACGCATCGCACGACTTGTCCCAGCGCGAGTATCTGGGCAAGCGGGGTTCGCTTCTCGTGCAGCCGCCGCATGACCCGACTCGCCAACTCAAGCCCGATCCGGCACGTCACAAATTTGGCGTAATCACAGGCTTCTCCAAACTCTCGACTTCAAAGAACCAGAGCGTCTACGAAGTCGTACTGGAATCGCGCCTCGCGCTGCTTCGCAACACGCCGAAAGTGCGCTTCTTCTTCGACAAGAGCGAGCCGGAGGTCATGCAACAACTCCTGAAGGAGCATGGCTTCAACAAGATTTGGGCGCGCGTGGAGATGAATCTGTATCGGACGTATCGAAAGCGTCGCATCATCACGCAGTGGCACGAATCCGACCTGTCGTTTTTGAAGCGCCTCTGCGAACGCACCGGTATCTGGTTCGTCTGCGAGGAAGGCGAAGATTGCGAAGTCGTTCGCTTCGGCGATGACCTCACGCATTATCGGCGCGACGCCGAACATGAGAATCGTCCGTTCGAACTGCCGTTCCGCCCCGAGGCCGGAATGGAAACGCAGGGCTCGGAGTCGGTGATGTCGCTGGAAATGCACGCGGTCAGCATTCCTACGTCCTATCACGTGCGCAGCTACAACTACCGGCAGGCTCCATATCCGATTGAGGCGACCGAACAGATTTTCGCCAAGGATGACGACACCAGCACTTACGGCGAAGCGTCGAAAGCTAGTCTGGCGATCGAAACCAAGGAGGACGCGCAGCGCGAAGCATTGTTGCGCCGTGAGGCGGCAGAGGCCGCGCAAATCGAATACCGGGGCACTAGCGATGCGTTGGATGTGACGCCCGGCACCGTCATCGCGTTCACTAACCACACGCTCGCCGATGCGAAGTATGGGCTGCTGATCGTGAGCATGAAATGCAGCGCTTCACGCAAGCAAGGGTACAAGGTCGAGTTCACCGCGGTTCCTTCCGACCGGCTGTATCGGATGCCTTTGCGCGAGTCGGAATGGCCATGCATCGAAGGCACGATTACCGGAACGATCGCGTCGACGCCGGGATTTAGCGGTCCATATATCGATGGACATGGCGAGTACATCGTCCAGTTTCACGATGACCGGGAGCAGCGTGTAGCGGGTCTGAATAGCTGCTTGCTGCGGCTTGCCAAGCCCTTTGCGGGAAAGTGGCAGACCGGCTTTCACATGCCCTATGTCCCGGGTTCGGAGGTTGCCGTCGCATTCTTTGCGGGTAATCCGGACCTCCCTTACATACTCCATGCGCTGAATAACTCGCAGGATACCGACCCGGTTCATCAGGAACACAAGTGGCGCACGCGCAACGTCGTCATCCATACGATCCGCAATAACACGATTCAGGTCGAGGACCGCGAGAATCAGGAGCATATCAAGATCGCGACTGAGCCGGGTAAGTCGCAATTGAATCTCGGTCATGCGGTCAGCAGTGGAGACCAACCCAGAGGTTTCGGTTTTGAGCTGCGGAGCGATGAAAAAGGGGCACTCAGAGCCGGTCAGGGTCTGTTGATCTCGACCGAACCGCAGAGCAAGGCGCAAGGACAGATCACGGACACGAGCGGCGCAACGGCGCTGTTCGAGCGCACGCAAGCGCAGGCCGATGCGTTGGCGCAAGGTGCGGTTGCATCGAAGGCCGAAGTCGCGGATTTGAAGGCCGAGAATCAATGGCTCAAGGACGAACTCGCCGACATCAAGAAGCAGGTCATTGCGCTTTCAGCGCCGCACGGCATCGGACTGGCTACGCCGGATCGCGTAATGATCGGTGCGGGCAAGGACGTGAGCGTCGCGACCTCTCGCGGGTTCAATGTTAGTGCGTTCAAGAACGTGACCATTGCCGCGCGTGAAGTGCTGTCGCTGTTCGCGAACACGATGGGTATTCGCATGTTGGCCGCCAAGGGGCCAGTTGAGATTCAAGCGCAATCCGATGTGCTGGCGCTTGCAGCGCAGAAAGACGTGATCGTAACGAGCGCCAACGGCGCGGTACATGTGCGCGCCGACAAGGAGCTTGTGCTCGAATGCGGCGGCGCGTATGTCGAACTGAAGGACGGGACTATCACGCTTGGTAGCGCCAAGCCACTGCAACTCAAGCTTCCGGGCATGAAGAAGTCTGCGGCGGAAATCATGCATCTTGCCGGTCCAGCGTTCGCGCCTACAGTCGTTCCATTCAAAACGGGGTGCGACGCGTGGATGGGTTCGGAAAGCTTCGCCGAAAAGACCACGCCGCCCGGATCAAAGTTGGTGAATTGGGAATCGCCTGCCAATACGGGGGCAGAACCTGCCGCGCCGGCACCTAAGACGTCATCGGCGTCAACTCGAAAGGCAACATCGAAGGCGGTTAAAGCCAAGGCACCAGACACTACGCCAACGATCCCGGACGACTCGCCAGACTCACCGAATGCGGACCACGATTCGGCGAATGAGCCGAAACTCCCGGCCACCTCAGGAGAGGAAGAGCCTAAGCCGATCAAACTGGACAAACAGGTTTGGTGTGGTTGGACGTTACCTAATCTCACTTCCGAGATTAAGGAGACTACCAAAACCCAGCGATATTACAGCGTGGATGAACAAAATGAACCGTGGCCGGTAAGTGCTCCGGGGTCGCCGCGTTCGTTTGGAGGCGGCGTCCTTTCCACAAAATTCGAGCTATCTTACGAGGCAGAAACAAAGACATTATTTGCGACCGTACGCATAAATATCACTCCGGTCGATCTCGTAAAAGCCGATGCTTCTGGAAAACCTATCCTCGTTGATGGCAAGAAGCAATCTGTTCCGTACCACACTAATCGTCATTGGAAGGGAGTGGCCGCTGAAGCAGGAACACCTATCGCCGGTGGACTCGTAATGGAGTACAGAGAAAATATTGGCGAACATTTCAACGTCGAAGCTAAAAAACGTCAAATCGAAGCAATTCTTAATGGTCACAAAAGCCAGCTAATTCTCGAAGGTTGCTCAAGAGGGGCAACCTGCGGGAAGCGGGTGCGTGTTAGTTTCAGGGTGGACTTCAGACTTCCGATCAACGGAAAGTTCGCGGATGACGGAAAGGAAATACATAAAGAGATCAAACTATTTCCGGAAGCAGTTCGCGCGGACTCTTCATCGTGGGGGGAACGCAATGGCGTCGCTGTGAACGATGTCTTCGTTCCCTCCGCCGAAGGAAGCGTCGTTGCACATGAATGTGGACATTTATTCAATTTTCCCGACGAATACTGGGAATTTGGTGGGTGGGTGCATACTCGTTACATAAAAAATAACGAGCTTGACTTCGAAGCCGGCAAGGCACTTGCAGGCACTCAAGTGTGGCAAATGAAATCAGTACCAAACCTGATGGGCGGCGGTGCGTGGGACGCCGCAGGAAAGATCTCGCCTTATTATCTCGAATACGTGAGAAAGCACTTTTCGGAGATTAGCGGAGTTATTTGGAAAATTGGCTATGATGCATAGAAAAAAATACTCATCGAGCTATACACGCGCTTTAATTCTACTTCGTATTGGGATATTGAGTATGAGCATTTTGGCAATGGGATCTAATGCTGCTGAGAGCGACGCAGAGGGTTTTTCCGTTACACGCTTAGGCGATCAAGCGTTTTCAACAAATTACATCGGCGTTAGATTGCCAATTGGAAAAATTTACGTTGGGTTAATGGAGGCTAGCGCCCGATCAGACATCAGCGGTGCTGGAATCTATGAGGGTAGGCTGTCCAAGGATGAACTCCTACAAGCACAACAGATTCATCAAAGCCTATGCAAGGCGGCGAAAGAAAGCCCCAAAAATGAACTTTCGATGATCGAACCTGCCGAGCTTTTTTCTGTTGACTGCATGGAAGAAGGACGGATTGAAAATCGTCAAGGCAAAACCTATGAATTATCCCGAAAACTGGCACTTCTTATCGACGATTTTTATGAAAGGGCCGAAAAAACTTATCTCAAAGATGGGCGCATTATTTCAAAAATTGACGCGACCGTCGAAAAGCTAACGCGAGAAGGAAATAGTTTTTCCGTGTCAGTAAAATTTATCAACAACGGCTTGTTTCCTATCAAAGTGGACAGTCCGGCGCAGTGGAATAAGAATTTTTATCACCTGAACATAAGTGCAAAGCGCTTGAGCAGTGATGATATCTGGGCGATGGATTTAACAGGATTAATCCCTTCCAATGCCGGTAAGCTTGCATGGCAAGAGCGAACGTCACCCGACGGCGACGTCATCAAGTATATGACGATACCGTCCAGAAGCTCGATGACGCTTGACTTTATAGTGACGCCGAATAAGAAGATAACGAAAGGTACCTATGATTTATCCGCCTCGATAAATATGTACGCCAATGTCGTGGGTTCAGCGAATATGGGGCGTGTAAATTTTCACTCGGACTGGAGTAACCCAACTCGAACGACATTCGATCGCGACTACCCCTCGACACCGCAAGAGTGGAAGGATTTCGAAGCGCGTAAGGCTAAGGAAGTGTCTTTCCTAATGCCCGGCGCGACGCTGGCCGAATCCGGCTACTACCGCGCTGCGTCGATTGCCGGAACCCGCGATCAGTTCGTGAGGAAGTTCGAGCAAGGCACCGCTGCGCCCGACCTTGATTTCCAACGCTGGGACCGTTGGGAATGGGAGGCGGATCTAGCTCGCGCGACCGTCTGCAAACCCGGCGAGACGTGCCCGCGCGAGGGTCGCTGGATACTGCGCGCGAAAGACTACTCCTACGGCAGCAAGGGCGATCTCACTTACCCACAGCATCAGCAACTTTTCCGGATGGGCGAGCAGAGTCGCTCCATTGATGTTGCCAACGTCGATGGGTCGAGACTCTTCTGGGAATGGTTGAGCGCGTAACGCGCCGCCGATCCTGTCCAAGCCGGGGCATTGCGCCCCGGCGTCCTATCTGTTCCTAAAGATTGAACATGAAAAACCCAGTATGCAAAGGCGATCCGACCTCACATGGCGGCGTCGTCAAAACCGCCTCTTCCAGCTTCGACATTGATGGGCGCATGGTCGCGCTGCTGCATGACATCGTTACGTGCCCTCAACACGGAGACAACCCCATCATTGAAAGCGGCGAAGGTTATGAGGAAGACGGTCGCAAGTGGGTCGCCGATGGATGTCTGACCCGATGCGGCAGCGTTGTCCACGCTACTACCAAGGGAATGGACATCGCATGAGGACATGGCGCGTTCCAAACGTTCCCGAGGAAAAGCACATCGAACCGCCGTCCATCTGGATAGCGGTGTTTGCCTTTGTCGTGCTGCTCATAGCGGGCTTCATCATCACGATTCTGAACTGGAAACAAGGCGCCTCGATCGTATCGGCGAAGTTTTTTGGCTTTGCGCTGGGCCTGCCGCTTCTGGTCTGGGGCGCGCTCTGCGGCTTGCTCTATCTGCCATCCGAAGACTGGAACGACCGCGCAGACCTGTGGAATTTTCTTTGTACAGACAACTTCAACAATTGGCGCGCGTGGTCACAGTGGAACCTGTGCATTCTCGATACCGTGACGCTTACGCCCGAGGTTGAGCTTGCCGAGCGCGTCCTCGGGCTGGAGGGAAGCGCACCGACGAACAAAGGCAAGGTGCTGAGCTTGCAAGCCGAAGGGGATGTCATCGTTGATACGAAGCTTGAGGACGTTCTGACGCAACTCGTTACGCCCTTTGTCGGAACGCTTCAGCGCTTCACCGGAAAGCGAACGGTGCATATTGCCCTTCAGTCAACGCAGGATGCCCATTTGGCAGTCTTGCGCACCGTGCTTCAAAGGCTGGAAATCGCGCATGAGCACATCGCCCTGTCTCGCTACACGATGAAGGACATGCCGAGCATTCTTGACGAATGGATGGAAAACCAGAAGGTGCGCTATGACTACGGCTATCGAGAGCGAAAGATCATGCCGGACCTATGCCTGATGCTAGCGTGTCAGTTCAACGAGGACGGCGCCCCCACGGTATCCGAGGCGGCGCTCGGGCTTCTGTTCGGCTCGTGGCAGATGCTTGAAGATACGAAGCTTAAAGTCAAGGCGCGGCTGTTCCGCTCAATTCCCACGACGACCGACGAAATCGCCGCTGCCCTCAAGACATTGCAGACGGCCGAGCGACGCCCCTTAAACGGCTGCGCAATCTATGGGTCAGCAACCTGGCGAAACGGGACGGTCATATCGTGCGGGCCATTGCGAAGGATAGCGAACCGGCTCTGACCTTGATTGACCTCGATGAGGCGCTAGGCGTGCCGGGACCGGCTAGTCCGCTGCTGTTGCAAGCGCTGGCCGCACAGACGGTTCAATTCGGACAGGGGCCGCAACTGGTCGCGATGCCGGACGCTGAAGGCTTACGCTTGAATCTCGTGGGGAACGGCTACGCCGAGATTGCAGAGGCCAAAAGGCCCGAACCCGAATTTTGGCCGGTTTCGTATGCAGCGGTGTTCGGGTCTCTACTGCCCCTGATAGAAGTCGCGATGATCGCATCGGATGCCGGCGCCGTCTGGACATGTAGCGTTTTAGGCGTGGGCCTTCTGCTTTTTCTTGTAGGGATTCCAGCAGGGAGGGTATTCAGGCTTCGGGGCGTGTCGCGAGAGTTCTACGAGCGTGCGCGGGGATAAGCGCGGCGGGCGGTTGAGCGTTGGAAGGCCATGCCCGCCTCTGTCGCATACGTTGATATTAACGATGGTACAAGCGGACAGCATTACAGCCGCTGCAATCAGCACGACCCCGAATGCAATGCGGCAACATGTTTGCGCAGTCAACCGATACGCCAGTGAAAACCCGGACCGCCGCCTGGCATCGCTAAAAAATAACGACGAACTTACGATCGTTGATCGTTACTAGAAAGACGCTCGCCGCTTGTCCTTCTGCTTCCGATCAAGTCCAACTCAATCCCCCCGCACCGGCCCCCTTCCCGCCTTGATCGCACCGCGCTTCACCTTGCTCTCCACGCGACGCCGTTGCGATGCGCGCGTCGGCTTCGTCGCGATCCGCTTGCGCCGCGTGACGGCGACACTCCGAATGAGCTCATCCAGCCGCGCGAGCGCCGCCGCGCGATTCATGTCCTGCGTGCGATGCTCCTGCGCCTTGATGACGATCACGCCCTCGCGCGTGACGCGGCTGTCGGTGAGCGCGAGCAGGCGATCCTTGATGTGCTCCGGCAGCGACGACGCGCGAATGTCGAAGCGCAGATGGATCGCGCTCGACACCTTGTTGACGTTCTGACCGCCCGCGCCTTGCGCGCGCACGGCCGTCAGCTCGATTTCGTTCGGCGGCACGGCGAAGCTGTCGGTCATCGTCATCGGTCGGCTCCTTGTCGTCCTGCGTTCATGTGAGACGCCGCATTCTCGCGGCGAGCCCGGAATCGCGCCGCGTCGGCTCCCGGACGGCCTGCGCGAAGATCGCCGCCGAGCCGATCACTTCGACCCTGCGCTTCGCACGCGTGATCGCCGTGTACACCAGCTCGCGCGACAGCACGCGCACGAACGTGCCGGGCAGCACCAGCGCCGCGTGCTCGAATTCCGAGCCTTGCGATTTGTGCACCGTGAGCGCGAACGCGGTGTCGTGCGGCGGCAGCGCGGCGGGCGACACGTAGCGCAGCGCGCCATCGGCCATGCGGAACGCGACCCGCAACGAGCCGTCCGCGCCCGGCAAAGCGATGCCGATATCGCCGTTGAAAAGTCCGAGCGCATAGTCGTTGCGCGTGACGATCACCGGCCGTCCGGCGAACCACTGTGCACCGAGCGCAAGCGCAATGCCGGCCTGCTCGCGCACTTTCGCCGCGATGCGCGCGTTCACTTCATCGACGCCGCGCGGCCCCTTGCGTGTCGCGCACAGCACGCGGAAGCGATTGAGCGCGTCGAAGAGCCGCGTGTGATCCGCTTGTGTGCCGTCGAGCACGGCGCAGAGCGCATCGGCATACGGCGCGAAGCCGTTGGCGAGACGGGTGAGCGTGCGCTCGGACAGCGCAGCGTCGCCGTCGTCGAAAAGCACGGCCGCGCGCGCGCCGGATGGATCGAGCGCATCCAGCGCGGCCTGTTCGTCGCCGTTGCGAATCGCGATCGAAAGACGCCCGATGTCCGAGTCCAGCCCGAAGCGATAATTCTTCTGCAGCCAGACGACGCAATCGGTGAGCGCGGCTTCCCCTTCCTTGCCGGCGTCGCCCCAGTCACCGGGCAGCGTATCGAAGAGCGCGCCGTAGCCTTCGGAATCGTCGACGGGCGCGGCGTCGAAAAGTCCCAGTTGCGGCTGGCGCTTCGGCATTTCCGCATGCGGCAACGCGGCTTCGAGCCGCTTCGCATCGATCGAGAGTGCCGAGGCGATGCGCGCCACACCCGCGGCGCTGAACGATGGCTGCGCGCTCAACTCGGCGAACACCGCGCCGGCTTCCACGGCCGACAACTGATCCTTGTCGCCGAGCATCACGAGACGGCTCGCCGGCGCGACCGCTTCGAGCAGATGCGCCGCGAGCGCGACGTCGATCATCGAGGCTTCGTCGACGACGATGACGTCATACGGCAAAGGATTGTCGCGATGATGCCGGAAGCGCCCGTCCGACTGCACGCCGAGCAGCCGCTGCAAGGTGAACGACGTCCGCGGCAGGCGCCCCGCGAGTTCCGGCGGGAGTTTGTCCGCGCGTTCGATGAGCGCCTCCTGCATGCGCTGCGCGGCTTTGCCGGTCGGCGCGGCGAGCGCGATGCGCAGTTCCGGATCGGCATCGAGCAGGCACGCGAGCACGCCGACCACCGTCGTCGTCTTGCCGGTGCCCGGCCCGCCGCTCACGATCGTGAGCCGTCCGGCCAGCGCCGAGAGCGCGGCGACGCGCTGCCAGTCGATGTCGTCGTCCTTGCCCGGACCAAAATAACGCGCAATGCGCCCGGCTTGTTGCGCGATGTCCTCCCGCGAGACGGGCGCGCGCGCATCGCGCGAGCGTTCGACGAGCGCCCGGGCCAGCCGCCGCTCGTAATCGAAATAGCGCGCGAGGTAAAGCCGCCCATCCTCGTCGATGACGAGCGGCAGCAGATCGGCGGCGTCCGCGCGTGCGTCACTGCGCGCGAGGCACGCGACGCCGCTCGCGAGCAGCGCGTCGCGGGCTTCGGCGAAGCGTGCGTCGTGACGCCGGGCGAGCGCGGCGAGCGACAGGCACACGTGGCCTTGCGCGGTCGCGCGGCTCATCGCGAGCGCGGCGCGCTCGGCCCACAGCACGCCGCGCTCGTTTGCGCCCAGCCGCGCCGCGAGCGCGCTCAGGCGTCGCGCGAAGCCTTCGGCGAGGGCCGCGCTTTCGTCCGCAAGCGCGGGCACGGGGCGCGCCGCTTCAATTTCATCGAGCGTGCTCATGCCGCGCCTCCCGACATCAGGCGATCGAGCGCTTCGACGAGTTCCAGCGACGGGCGTCCGCAATGCACGCCGCTTGCCGATTCGCCGTCACGCCAGCCGGGACGAACGCCGCGCACGAAGAGATACAGGTACCCGCCGATATGCGTGTCGTATGCATAGTCCGCCAGACGCGCGCGCAAGTAGCGATGCAGCGCCACCACGTAGATGAGCGCCTGAAGGTGATACGCATGGTCCGCCATCGCCGCGGCGAGCGGCGCGGCGGCGTAGTCGGATGCGGCATCGCCCAGATGATTCGACTTCCAGTCGATGATCCAGTAGCGGCCTTCATGCTCGACGATCATGTCGATGAATCCCTTGATGAACCCGCGCAGCGCGCCGTTTTCGAGCGCGACGTCGGGAAAGCCGTGCGCGGCCAGCAAACGCCGCAACGCGGTGAAATCGAGTGCTTGCGCCGGAAACAGAAACTCCAGCTCGTTCATGCGGCGCGTCATCGCGATGGTTTGCAGCCGCATGGCGGGCGCGATCTCGGCGGCGACCGTATCGGCGAGCAGGCGCAGCATCATCGGACGCAGGCGCGAAGCGAGCGCTTCCGGCGCGGGGGTCGGATGCTCGTGCAGCGCGCGCTCGACGGCAGCGGGCCAGCCGGATGGCTCGGTGAAATCCGCAAGCTCGAACATGCGATGCAGGCACTCGCCCGCCGCCGCGCCGCGCGGGAACGCGAGAATGTCGTCGGGGGCGAGTTGCGAATCGTCGCGTGGGGACGCCGCTATTCGCGCGGCATCATCGAGC
The DNA here is from genome assembly GCF_023631305.1 of Caballeronia sp. INML3B. Classification (NCBI taxonomy): domain Bacteria; kingdom Pseudomonadati; phylum Pseudomonadota; class Betaproteobacteria; order Burkholderiales; family Burkholderiaceae; genus Caballeronia; species Caballeronia sp. INML3B. Next base: position 113,684 of record NZ_JALQDI010000005.1, on the reverse strand, counting down.
GCGGCGAGTTCGTCGTGATCGGGACGCGCTTCGACGGGCTGCGCCTGATTCGCCTCGTCGCGTGCGCCGGCCGCGATCAGCGCGCTGAAACTCGCCATCCGCCAGCGATCGCGCAGGATGCGCTGATTCACGCGCGCGGCGATTTCGTGGCGATGGGCGGCATCCGCGACGAGCGGCTCGCGCATGTCGATCACGGGCAGAGGCGCGACGCCGATCGCGCCGCCCGAGCGCGCGGCGACCGCATGCCAGGCCGCGACGATGTCCGCTTCCTCGGGCGGCGCCTCGCAGAACGCATCGAAGTCTTTCCCGTTGCCCGCGACGAGCCAGTTGAGCACGCTGCGGCGCGATTCCTTCGTCGAACGGTTCGACACATAGAAACCCGCGACGACGTAACAGCGGAACACCGCGCGCGTCAACCCGACGTAGACGAGACGCGCGCGCTCGGCCGCCTGCTCGCGCGCGATCAGCGCGCTCACGCGATCGTCATGCTCGCCTTCGATGCCGTAATGGAGCACGGCTTCGCCCGTGTCGTCGTGATACTCGCGCGCGTCGGGCAAGCCCGATTTCGACGAATCTCGTGACGCGCCGTCGTTCAAAAACGGGCAGAACACGACCGCATATTCCAGTCCTTTCGACTTGTGAACGGTCACGATCTGCACGAGATTGCGATCGGATTCGAGACGCAACTGCGCTTCCTCGCCGCCGCCCTGCTGCTCGCGTTGCGCGGCAAGCCAGCGCAGCGTCGGCGCGATCCCGGGCTGTTCGGCCGAACGCGCCTGCAGCAACTCCGCCAGATGATTCACGTTCGTGAGCCTGCGCTCGCCGTCGGGCCGCGCGACGAGACGCGTCGCGATCGACAACTCGCGCGCGAGCGTGCGCCACATCACCGCGAAGCCGCGCTCGTGCCAGATCGTGCGATAACGCGAGAAGCGCTCGACCCAGCTCGTGGAATCGATCGGCGCGCCGTGCGGATCGGCCGCGTCCGCGTGCTCCAGCCGCCAGAGCGCAGCGGCGTCGAGCCCGAACCAGTCGGTCGCGAGCGCCGCGCGCAGACGGCGCAAGTCGCCCGGCGTGTCGATGGCGGCGAGCACGCGCTCGATCTGCTCTGCATCGGGCGAGCCGAACACCGACGCCTGCGCGAGCTCGACGCTGCCGATGCCCCATGCGGCAAGCACGCGCTTCACGAGGCTCCCCTGCCGATGCGTCTGCACGAGCACCGCGATATCGCCCGCCGAAAGCGGCGCGCGGCCGATCGTCACCTCGCCGCGCTGCGCGCCGCGCAGGAGCCGCGCGATCTCGGCGGCGCAGGCTTCGGCAGCGTCGCGCTGCGCGCTGGTTTTCAATAGCGCCGATTCGCCGTCCGGCAGCATCCACACACAGAAATCGGCGATGTCGGAATAAGCTGCGGCCGGCGTGGCGTCGACGAACGGCCCGCGTTTGCGGGTGCCGGCACGCACCGGCTGATAGTCGAGCCCGTCGAGAATGAACGCCGCCGGATTCGCTTCGAACACGCGATTGCACGCCTCGATGATCTGCGGCGTCGAGCGCTGGTTGACCGCGAGCGTATAACGCGCGCTCGCGCCTTCGCGCGCGGCGAGATAGGTGTGCAGGTCGGCGGCGCGGAAGCTGTAGATCGCCTGCTTCGGATCGCCGACGAGAAAAAGCGGCCCGTGCGGCGCGAACACGCGGTTGAAGATGGCGTATTGCAGCGGATCGGTATCCTGGAATTCGTCGATGAGCGCCGCCGGATAGCGCGCGCGCAACGCCTCGGCGAGCCACGCGTGCCTGACGAGCGCGTGATGCAGGTTCGACAGCAGATCGTCGAACGATACGACGCGGCGCGCGCGCTTTCGTGCGGCGAGTTCCGCGGGCGCGTGATCGAGCCATTCGCGCACGATGCCGAGCCACATCGCGCGCTGCGACGCCTCGGCAGCGGCGGCGGTCACGGCGAGCGCATCGGCTTGATCGAAGAACGCGTGCACCGGCGGCGGGTGCTTGCCCTTGGTGCCCTTCGCGAGCGCGGTGGCGGTGAGCTTGAGCGCTTCCTTCGGCGGCGGCGCATGACAGTCGGCGCTGGCGAAATAGTCGGCCCACGCGTCGATGGCCGCATCGATGATCGTGCGCTTGTGCGTCGTCTTGTTGAGGATGGCCTCGGCGTCGAAGAGCAGCTTCGCGATCGTGTCGCGCTCGGCGTGCCACAACGCGCAGGCCTCATCGAACAGCGCCTGCATGTCCGCCGATTCGGCGGCGTCCGTATCACCGAAGCGCAGCGCAGCGAGCGGCTTTTTCAGACGCCGGGCGAGCTGCGCATCGAGCGATGCCGGCGCCGCGCCCTTCGCGACGAGCCACGACGCGAACGACGGCGTGCGCGCCGCGACCGGCTCCACGCGCTCGCGCCAGAAATCCGCCGCGAGCTCGAAACGCAGCGCGCTGTCGTCGGCTTCCATGTCGAACGCGAACGGCATCGCGGCGGCGAACGGCGCTTCCTGCAGCGCGCGCTGGCAGAACGCGTGAATCGTGTGGATCGCGGCCTGATCGAACGTCGACACGGCGATGCGCAAGCGCTTCGCGGCCTCGTTTGCGTCGATTGCGGCGAGCGTCGTTTCGAAGAGTTGCTCGATGAACGGATCGCCGGCCGCATCGCCGTTTTCGATCGCATGCGCGACGCCCGCGAGCCGCGAGCGGATGCGTTCGTGCAACTCGGCGGTCGCGGCCTTCGTGAAAGTCACGACGAGAATCTGCTCGACCGACAGGCGCTTTTCGAGCAGCAGCCGCACGTATAGCGCGCAGATGTTCCAGGTCTTTCCCGTGCCGGCGGAAGCCTCGATCTGGTTCACGCCATCGAGCGCGCAAGCGAAGACATCGAGTTCCTGCACGCCGATGTCATCGACGGATGCCGTGAGATTCGTCATGCGGCGCTTCCCAGATGTTGTACGAGCGGCTCGAACACGATGCGCGCGAGCGCGGCGAAGGCATCGTCGAGCGTGAGATCCGCGCCGCGAAACGCGATGCGAAACACCGGGTCGTCGGATTCGGCGTGTGTGCGTTCGGACTCCCACGCGGCCTGCGCTTTCGAATCGCCCTCTTTCACCTTGAGCCACGCGCTTTTCGGAAAGAACCTGAGCGGCATGCGTCGTCCCGCGCGATAGAGCGCCGCCAGCGGGGCGAGATGCGCGAGCGGATCGGCGACGGGCATCAGCGCGAAATCCGCCGATTGCGCCCCGCGACCGTGCCAGATCGTGCGGCGCGGGCCATCGGGGAGCGCCGCGCAATACGTGAGATGCGCGAGCCACGCGGACAAGTAATCCCGCGCGCGCGGCGTGTCGTAGCGATAGATCACCTGGCCTTGCGGCGTGAGCGCATTGAGCGTGCCGACGAGCGTCATCGGACGAATGTCGATGAGTGCGTCGTCGTGCGCGCCGAAGAGCGCGATGCCGGCGGTGTCGGGCCAGCGCGGCGCGAGATCGAGCGAGAACGGCAGACGCTCGACACCCGCGGACGTCGAAGCGCGCACGCGTTCGGCCAGTTGACCGAGCGCGTGAAGCTCGCGCGCCTGCCACACGCCGCCCGTCGCGCCGCCGGGCATTTCAGGACTCGCGCGCGCGACGCGTCTCGCGCGTTCGCGTGCGGCACGGTCGCCCTCGTCGGCGGCTTCGAGCAGCGCGGGCAGCACGCGCGCGGCGAGCGCATCGCGGCCCGCGAAGCCCAGTTCGAACGGCTCGGTCTCGTCGAGCTCGGCTTCGGCATCGACGAGCGCGATGCCGAGACGGTCACGCAACAGCGCGCGCGCGGGATGACGCCAGAAGCGCACGAAGTCGTCGAACGCGACAATTGCGACGTCGTCCTCCTGCGGCAAGGGCGCGGAGAAAAACCGCGCGACGGGCTGCGATTTGCCCGACTCCAGTGCGCGAGCGAGTTCGGCGCGCTCGGGCTCGTAGGTGAAGAGCCTGCCGTGCGCGTGAAAATAGTCCGGCGCATAGGGCTGCAACGGGTGCTCGAACACGAAACGCGCGCGGGCCTTTGCGAGTTCATCAGGTCCGGCATGCCTGCCCGCGACGGACCGCGCGAGATAGTCGAGCAGCTCGTCGATGAGCGCGGCGGGCGGCAGCACCGCGTTGTCGCGGATACTGCGCCCCGTGTACGCGATCATTAACCGATCGCGCGCGGCGAGCATGAGATCGAGGAACAGGTTGCGCTCGTCATCGCGGCGCTGGCGGTCGCCGAGCTTGCCGAAACACGCCATCAGATCGAACTCGTCGGCGCGCGTGAGGCTCGGAAGCATGCCGTCGTCCATGCCGAGCAGGCACACCACGCGATAAGGCAGGCCACGCAGGCTCGTCAACGACGAGAACGTGACACCGCCCCACGGCACGCCGCCGCGCGCGGGATCGTCGAGCGTATCGGTGAGCGCGGTGCGGATCACGGCGGCCGATACGTCGGTATCGCCCGCGCCTTCGTCCATCGCGGCGACGAGCGAATCGACCGCGCGGCGCACGTCGCCGATGGCGTCGGTGAATGCGATGCCCGCGTCGAAGAAACGCTCGAGCGCATCGAGCAGCAAAGCGCCCCACGCGCGCGCGGTGCGCGGCGTCGCGATGCGCTCGGCGAACGCGTCGATATCGTCGACGAAGCGCGTCAGACGGCCGAGCAATTCGGCATCGGAGCCGTTCGCGCCTTGTATGGGCAGCCACTCGCCTACCGGTGACCCGCCCTCGGGCAACGCGTAGCCGAGATAAAGACGCGTGAGCGCATCGGCGAATGTGTGGCGCGCGGCGGGCACGTCCGCGGCGGTGACTTCGTCCGGCCGTAACCCACGACGCGCGCCCGCGGCGGCGAGCCATGCCTGCGCCGTTTCGAGCGCGATGGCGTCGATGCCGTAACGCGCCGCGATCGCATCCACACGCAGCCATTCCACGAGTTCGGGCGCGCCGACGCCGCGCTCGGTAAGCGCGAGCCAGCCGATGAGCGCACGCGCGACGGGATTCGCCTGCGACGGCGGCAGGCCCGTGATGCGATACGGAATGCGCCGCCGCTCGTTGCTCGCGCCCGCGGGCGCGGTGCCGAAGATGCCGTCGATGAGCGGCCCCGCCACCGCGAGGTCCGGAAACGCGACGAGCACATCAGACGGCTCCAGGCCTTCGATGTCGTCGAACCAGTCGAGCAGACGATCGTGCAGCACTTCCAGCTGGCGCGACAGGCTATGACAGACATGCACTTCGATGCCGTTCTCCACGATCGTTTCGGGCTGCGGCTGCGCGTTCTCTTCATCGAGCGCCAGGATGCCGTTCTGCACGCGCGCGAGCCACGTGGGCGCGGGATTGTCCTCGAAGAGTTGCCGCTCGCTCGAGGCCGCGCTTTCGGTCAGCTCGTGCAGCATGTGCAGTTGCGCCTGCGTCTGGCGGCCCCATTCGGCAAGCAGCGGATGGCCGACTTCCTGATAATCGGCTTCGCCCTTCAGCTCGAGCTGCTCGACGCGCGCCGCGCTCACGATGTCGTACCAGAACTCGCGGCAGGGATTCTGCGCATAGACGCGCACGTCGATCCAGCGCGACAGCTCGCGCAACAGCGCTATATGCAGCGGCGGCATTGTCGGCAAGGCGAACACGCTGATGCGGCGCGGCCATTGCGCGCGCATCACGGCATCGAGGTCGAGGCCGGGCGCGTCGGCGAGAAAGCGGTACGCGGGCGGCGTCGGATCTTTCTCGTCGCCGTTCGCATCGCGTGCGAGATCCGCGAGCAACGCGCGCCAGAGGGCCGCCTGCCAGCGCTCGTCCTCGCGTTGAATATCGTTCGCGCCGGAAAGACGCGGGCCGCGCGCATCGGTCCTGGCGCCGCTGCCCGCGAGAATCGAGCCGCCCGCCTGCCAGTGCGTGAGCCACTCGGGCCGATACGTCAGATAGTGATCGAAAACCGTCGCGATGCGGCGCGCGAGCTCGTAGCGCATCGAGTCGTCGGCGGCGTTGAGATACGTGGACAGCCGCGCCGAATCGCCGATCGACGGATCCTCGAAGAGCCGGTAGCAGCGCCACGCAAGCCGGTCCGGCGCGAACGGCGAATATGCGGGCACGGGCAGCACGCGTCCGATCTGCGCCCAAAGCCATTGCGCGAGATAGCAAAAATCGACGTTCGCGCAGATGCCGAAGCGCTCGGCCATGTCGAGTTCGAGCCGCCGCCGCACGGCCGCGCTCGGCACGATGACGGCTTCGCGCGCGAAGGGATCGCTCTCGCGCATCGCGAACGCGTCGAGGTCCTCGAAGAGCGCCGCGGCGAGCGTCTCGTGACGATTCGAATAAAAGAGTTCGAGCATGGAAGCGGCGTGCTTTGCGGCTTGAAATGGGGGGATTTGAAAAGCTTTGCAACGTTCAGGCGCCAGCATAGCAAAGCGGGCGCGGCGGCGAGAACCTGGCCGAATGGCCGAGGGTCGAAGCCCGGGTGAGTTGGGTTAGACTCGTTTCTCGCCTCGTCCCCTTAGAACATCAACGAGCGTCAAGACAGGAAGTCGATGCGTTATTCGTTCGAAATCAGGAAGTTCATCTACAGCCAGTATTTCTTCGGCGGCTTGCGCATCGCTTTGGGCGTGTCACTGCCCGCCGTCCTCATGCTCATCGTCTTCGACAATCGCGAGCTCGGCTTCACGATCGCAACCGGCGCGCTCGGCGCGTGCGTCGTCGACATGCCCGGGCCGCTCAGGCACAAGCACAACGAGATGCTCGCCTGCACGCTGATCGGCTTTCTTGCGGCGCTCGCAACAGGAATCGCGACGGCGCATCCGCTCACGCTCTGGCTGACCATCGTGCCATTGACCTTCGTGCTGTCGCTGATCGTCGTCTATGGCAATCGCTGGCCGCAGATCAGCTTCGCGACGCTCTTCATGATGGTCGTCACGCTCGAAGAGCATTTCACGCCCTTGCAGGCGCTCATCAACGCGTCGTGGATTCTCGTGGGCGGCCTCTGGTACACCTACTGGGCGACGCTCGTGAGCCGCCTGCTCGTGTATCGCATCGAGCAGCAGGCGCTCGCCGAAAGCATTTTCAGTTGCGCGGAGTACCTGCTCGCGCGGGCCGAGTTCTATGACGGCGACGCCGATCTCGACGAGTGTTATCGCGTGCTCATCGAAAAGCAGATTGCGGCCGTCGAGCGGCAGGACGCGGCGCGCGACATCGTGCTGCGCAACCTGCCGAAAGTGAAAAGCGGCAAGCTCGACGCGCGGCGCGCGCGGCTCTTCAATCTTTTCATCAACGTGGTGGATCTGCACGAGTTCTTCGTCGGCGCGCACACGGACTATCCGCTCGTCAGAAAGACCTTCGCGGGCTCGGACGTGCTCATCTTCTATCGCGATCTGATGCGAAAGGCGAGCGCGGATCTCGAGGAAATCGGCCTCGCCGTGCTGCAGAACAAGCCGGCCGGGCGGCAGATCAGCATGAAGGCCGAATTGCGCGCGATCGAATACGAACTCGAACTGATGCGCAAGCACGGCCTGCCGGAGAAGAATCCCGAAGCGTACACGGCGGCAGCGGCGGTGTTCAGGCGGCTCTGGAGCGCGACGCGACTCATCGACAAGATGCGTCGCCGCACACGCGACGACGCGAGCCCGATCGAGACCGAAGTGCAGATCGATCACGCATTGTCGCGGTTCATTTCGAGCCGGCGCGTGCCGTTCATGCAGATCTTTTCGAATCTCACGATGGCCTCGCCGAGCTTTCGCCACGCGCTGCGCGTAACGATCGCGGTTGGCATCGGTTACTGGCTCGGACGTCTGCTGCCGCTCACGAACGCGTACTGGATCGTGATGACGACGGTCATCATTCTGAAGCCCGGCTATTCGCTCACGAAGCAGCGCAATACGCAGCGGATCATCGGCACGGCGATCGGCTGCGCGGTGACCATCGCGCTGATTCTCTTCGTGAAAGAGCCGCATATCCTGCTCGTCGTCATGTTCGCGTCGATGGTGATGAGCTATAGCCTCCTGCTCTTCAACTATGCGGCGAGCGTCGTGTTCACGTCGTCGTATGTGCTTCTGATGTTCCATCTGCTCGCGCCCGGCAGCTTGCGGCTGATCGGCGAGCGGGCGATCGACACCGTGGTCGGCTGCGCGATCGCCATCGCGGCGAGCCATCTCTTCCCTTATTGGGAATACCGGTTGATGGGCAAGCTCGTGAAGGATCTGCTCGCCGCGACGCGCAATTATCTGGAAGCCAGCTGGTGGTGGAAAGCGAAGCCGGCCACGCAGGCCGAGAAGGCGCGCGCGGCTTCGTCATCGGCGGTGGAAACGCCCGTCGAACGCGCCGTGTTCGCCGATGCCAACGCCGGCGCGGTGGCGGCGGCGTCGCCTGTCGAGGCGCCCGCGCAAACGGTGACCATCACGGCGGTCGCGGCCAGCGAGCCGCGCACCGTCACGCCGCCGCTCGATCCGGCGCTGGTCGTCGATTCGCAGATGAAAGCCGCGAGTGCCACGGCGCAGCGGTTGTCGTCGGTGAGTATCGGGGAAAGCACGGCGGCCACGGCGAGCAAGGGCGCGTCCGCCGCGGCGACGGTCGCGGCCACCGCGCTCGATCGTGACTTCCGCTATCGGCTCGCGCGCAAGAACGTGCACATCGCTTTCGCCAATCTCGCGCAGGCGTTCCAGCGCATGATGCTCGAGCCGAAGGCGCAGCAACGGTATGTCGCCGAATTGAACGATCTGCTCGTGCAAAGCCATGTCCTCGCCTCGCAGATCACCGCTGTGGCGCCGCTCCTGCAGTCGCTCAACGAAGCGGGCGGCCAGCCGTTCGAACCGGTGCAGCGCACGTTCGGCATCGTGCGCGACAATCTCGCCGGCGCCGTCGGCGAACTGCCTGCCGCGCCCGGGCCCGATGCGCCGCCCGCACAGACGGACGCGCTCAAGGAACTGCGGCGCGATCTGGACAAGATGGTCGTCGATGCCGAGCGCGCGCAAGCGCTGCCCGCCGATGCGCTTCACGATCTCAAGCTGCTCGCGCATCAATGCAAACAGATGCTGACCGCGTCATCGCTCATCGGCAAGGACGCGGCGCAGATTCGCCTGCCGGTCTGAACGCGGCGTGCTATTGCGTTACTGCGCTGCGCCGATCGCGGGCACCGCGGGGCGCACGTCGCTTGCCGCGGACGGTTGCGCGTTTTGCTGATCGAACTCGCGCTTTTCGCGAATCGCGTTGAAGAGAATCGTGCCGATCACGAGCAGCACCACGACGACGATGAACACGCTGACGGCGCGGGTCGGGTTCTTCGGCTTACCGTCCGGGCGGCGAGGATCGCGGGAATCGTGGTTCATGAAAAGGTTCGTGGCGACGTTTCGGGAAAGACCCGACATGGTACTCGCGTTGGGTTTCAGTTGGGTTGCGAGACATATCGGTCCAGCACCCGCTGATGCGGTTCGCCGCACTTCGGCTCATGTCGTTTCGATACGCGCACGCCGACGGCGAAATTCTGTGCTGCACCGCGCCGCTTGAAAGGCTCCCGTCCGGACGACGATACTGATTTCGATTCCATGCGCGTCCGATCCCGGCGAGGGCGGCAAGGGCAGGTGTCGGGATAACCTTGTGACCGGACGTGTTGAGCCGCCCTCCCGGGCGGCTTTTTGTTTCATGCATGCGCGGCGAACGCGCCCCGCATCGCTTGATCACCCTGAGCTGATGCGCTCGCGAACGCTCACGGCGCGAGCGTCGGCCTCACCGGCAGCGCCGTCGAATACTTGATCTGCTCCATCGCGAAACTGGAACTCACGTCATACAGAGGCACCGCGCGAATGAGCTGCTTGTACACGCGGTCGTAGTCGTCGATATCCGACACCACGACGCGCAGCAGATAGTCGGTTTCTCCGCTCATCCGATACACCTCGACCACTTCCGGAATGTCGCGGACCGCGCGCGTGAAATCCTCCGCCCACGTCTGCGTGTGCTGATTCGTGCGCACCGCGACGAACACCGTCGTACCGACGCCCAGTTTCTTCGGATCGCATAGCGCCACCTGCGCCCGGATCACGCCCGTCTCCTTCAGGCGCTGAACGCGCTTCCAGCACGGCGTCTGCGACAGATTCACGCGTTGCGCGAGTTCCGCGATGGGCATCGTCACGTCGTTCTGCAGCAACTCGAGCAGTTTGCGGTCGATGAGGTCCATTCCCATGCTGCACCCCTTATAGGAAATTATTCTATTTCTCGATGGTCGAGCGAAATTATATGGAAACTTATTCTGGAGGCAAGCCGGTATAAATGAGTGCAACAGGCAACAACGAAGAGACGGCCCTTCCACTATGCAACTCGAACATGTCAGCCGCCCGGCGCGGCCCTTTTCTCCGGCTGCGCCGGCTTCCGGTCCGGCTTCCCGCCAGAGCGCGGCGCTCGAGCAACTATGCCGCGAGCTGGATGCCGCTTTCTCTGCCGCCGAAAGGGGGCCGCGCGCTTCGTTCGGACAGCGCGTGCGCCTGGCGCTGCAACGGGCGATCGCCGATCCGGGCCTGTTGCGTCCGGATCAGCGTGCAAGCAATCCGCAGAGTTATTGCCGCCATCTGCTCGCCGCCGATCCGCTCGACCGCTATGCGATCGCCGCGCTCGTCTGGGCGCCGGGCCAGGCGAGCCCGGTGCACGGTCATCGAACGTGGTGCGGCTATGCGGTGATGGAAGGCACGCTCGAAGAAACGCTTTATCGCTGGGACGCGCTCGAGCACTGCGCGATTAAAACGCGGCGTCATCCACGCCCGCCGGGCGCGGTGTCGTATGTGGACGCGGGACGTGGCGCGATTCATCAGCTCGGCCTTCCCGCCGATGCCGCCGCGCGCGCCGTCTCGCTGCATGTCTACGGCGTCGCGGGCGAGCAGATCTCGACGCACGTCAACGATCTGCTGGCGGCCTGAAGAAAGCTCAGCCTTTCCCCGGCTCGGAGGCCGTCGGAATCTGCGGCGGAATCGGCACGGACTGATCGGTCGGCGGAGGCGCCGGCTGCGGCTCGTGGGAAACGTCGCGCGCCGCGGCCGCCGCGACCTTCGCCTCACGCGAAAGTCCCGGGCCGACCGCCTGTTCCTCTTCGTGTGCGGCCGGCGGCGCTTCGCCCGTCCAGATGCGCCGCCCGCGCCCTTCGGCGGCGTCGGCGCCGAGCATGGCATCGCGCGTCATCTGCACGTGCATCTGCGGGACGGGAATCTCCATGCCCGCCTCGTCCATCTTGCGCTTGATGCGCAGATTGAACGCCCGCGCGACGCTCCATTGCTGCAGCGGCCGCGTCTTGATCTGCCCCTTCACGACCATCCAGTTGGGATCGAAGCGGTCCAGCCCCCACACCTCGACCGGTCCCAGCATCTCGAGCCGGTAGCGGAAATCGGCCATCAGATCGGCGCCGACTTCGCGAATCATTTGCGTCACTTCCTCGACGTCGGCGGTAAACGGCACGCGCACCTCGAACACCGCATATGCGAAATCGCGCGACAGATTCTTGACCGTCTTGATCTGCGAGAACGGGATCGCGTGGATCGCGCCCTGACCGTCGCGCAGGCGCACGGTGCGAATCGTCAGGCTTTCGACGATGCCCGCGTGGCCGCCCTCGACCTCGATCGAATCGCCAACCGAAATCGTGTCCTCGATGATGATGAAAAGCCCCGTGATCAGATCCGCGACGAGCGACTGCGCGCCGAAACCGACCGCAAGACCGATCACGCCCGCGCCCGCGAGCAGCGGCGTCACGTTCAGGCCGAGGTTGGCGGCCGTGACGATCGCCGCGACCGTCAGCAGGAACACGAACACGACGTTGCGCACGAGCGGCAGCATCGTGCGGGCGCGCATGCTCGGACCGCGCCCGCCGCGCCGCGCCGCGTCCGGCCTGAGCGCCTCCTGAATGCCGGTGTCGATGAGAATCCAGATCAGCCATACGACGAAGAACGTCAGCACGATCATCGCGACCGCGTGCGTGATGCCGCGCGCGGCAACGCTCTCCTCGGCCATGTGGGCGAGCGAGAAGCCCCAGAAACGCGACGAGAGTTCAAGGAACACGAGCCACACGCCGACCACGATCATCGTGCCGACGAACTTGACGAGCCTGCGTACATAGGCCGATTGCCGGCGCGGTTTGCGCGACCTGGGCCGCGTGATGCGCACGATGATCGCGGAGAGAAAGAACGCGACGACGAGCAGGCCCGCGGTCGCGATCGCCATCTGCAACACATTCTCCGACGTGCCAATGCCCATCAGCGTCGCCACCACCGACGCCGACGCGAGCAACAGCAGCGGCAGTTGCCACAGCGACGCGACGACTTCGAAGGTTTCTGTCGCGGCCTTGCGCGTGTTGCGCTGCTCGTAGCTTCGGCTTCGGATCAGATGCGCGACGGGGCGCTGGAACGCGAGCGCGAAATACGCGGTGAGGCCCGCGGCGCCCATGTTCGCGCAGGTCGAGATGAGCCCGGCCAGATTGGTGCCGAGTTGCTGAGCGACGTCGTAGTTGGCGGCGGCGTCGCCGAGCGCGCCGAGCGTGCCGATCAGAAAGAGCAGCCGGCGCGCGCGAAGGATCAGCAGGTTCACCGCGACGCGCCGGTGCGCCGAGCCGAACAGCGAGAACATGATGAGGCAGATCGCGGAAAACACCGCGCCCGCGACGATTGCGTACGCGGTGACCATCGCGAGCGTGCGGCCGAGCGAAAGCGGCATGTAGTGCGTGAAGGTCAGCGCGGCGAAGAACGCGAAGAGATACGGCGCCACACGGCGCAGCGCGAAGAGCAGCAACTCGCGCGTCGTCGGATTCGAGTGCAGGCCGGCGCCGATGCCATAACGCGCCTGCACGCGCCGCTGCAGATAGACCAGCGTCATCGCGCACGCGGCCCATCCCGCGAGCGTCGCGAAGAAGTTGAAGAGCGTGCGGCCGAACGGCTCGCGGCTCTGGCTCGTGACGATCGTGAAAAGCTCGTTGCCGGCCGCGTTGAAGCGCCCGATCCAATAGGCGAAGGGCGTCTTGCCGCGCTTCACGTCGGCTTCGATATTGGTGAGCGCCGACGCGATCGCTCCAAGCAGGCCCGCGTTCTGCGCGATGGTCGCCACGACCGAGGAGGCCGTCGAGCCGGACGTCGGCGTCGCGCCCGAGGCGGCCGTGCTGCTTGCCGCGGCGTCCGCCGTCGCGGGAGCCGCGGCCGCGCCGGACGCCGGAACCGCGGCATCGGCAGCGCGCTTCGCATCGCGCAAGTGCTTCAACTGGGAGACGAGCGCGGCGCGCTGCTTGTCGCTGTCGAGCGTGGAGATGATGTTGTCGAGCGAGCGCAGCATCTCGGCATCGGACATGCCGGGCGCAGACGCGGCATCCGGCGCGGACGCGGGCGCGGCCGGCGTGATCAGTTCCTGAAAAGTGGGCAGCGTGAGCGCGGGAGCCGCCTGTGCGGCGGGCGCCGCGAACGCGATCGACGCGACGAGCACGGCAAGCACCGACGACATGACGAGCGAAAGAGCGCGCGACGCATGGTGCATGAGCGCGGCGCTGCAACGCACGCGCGCCGCCATCCAGGAGATCGCGACAGACGCCGCCGCGCGTGCAGGCGCGAGCTTGCGTGACTTCATAACGGTCTCGATTCTGAAAGACCGCCAGTTTAGCGGCTGTGACAGGAACGCCGCCCAACGGGGACGTAACGGAATGTTAAGCCGATTCGCGTGATTTTTTCAGACGAATGAGCGCTGATGCCGGCATCGGCTCGCGCTATTTGTCCATCTCGGTGCGGGCGCCGCTGCCATCGGCGGCCGGGCTTGCGACCGAGCCCTGCGCGCTCGCCTGCGGATTCGATGCGCCGCCGTTCGCGGACCATTCCTGCAGCTTGCGACCCGCCGATTGCAGGCCGGCGCCCGTCGCGCTCGCGGCATTGTTGATGGCGGCGTTCGTGGCGCTCGCCGCGCTGTCGAAGTTCGACCGCGCCGTCGCGGCGACGCTGCTCGCCGACACATCGGGCATCGATCCGGCGCCATCGACATTCTGTTGCGCCGACTGCCTGGCCGCATCGACCTTCTGGCCGACATAGCTCGCCGCCTGGTCGAACTTCTGGCTGGTCTGGCTCGCGAGGTTGTTGAATGCGCCCGCGGCTTGCCCCGCGGTGGCGTCGTGTTTCTCGCACGCCGCCAGCACGCCGAGCGCCGCGAGCGCCACGGCGATGCGGCTCATGGGAGTCATTTGCATGGTGTTACCTTCTGCCTGTTTCGTGATCTCAAAAAACTCGCGCACATCATACGCTGCCGGGGCGCAGTCTCTCCGGAATGCTGCTCCGCCGTGTCGCATGCGACGCGCAACTGAATAGTAGACTGGTCCGCGTTGTGCGCCTTGCACGCCGCACGGTGCATCCGACAACCCATTCCCTGACGAGGCTAGCGATGGCTGCGAAGAAGATTCTTTTCCTCACCGGCGATTTCGCCGAAGACTATGAAACGATGGTCCCGTTCCAGGCGCTGCAGGCCGTCGGCCATACGGTCGATGCGGTGTGCCCCGGCAAAGAGCGCGGCGATTACGTGAAGACGGCGATCCATGATTTCGAGGGCGATCAGACTTACACGGAGAAGCCCGGCCACCGCTTCACGCTCAACGCGAGCTTCGACGATGTCGATCCGGGCGGTTACGACGCCCTCGCGATCGCAGGCGGGCGCGCGCCGGAGTATTTGCGACTCGATGATCGCGTGCTTGAACTGGTGCGCCATTTCGCGCGGTCGAACAAGCCGATCGCCGCTGTCTGCCACGGCGCGCAGGTGCTCGCGGCCGCAGGCGTGATCGAGGGACGACGCATTTCCGCTTATCCGGCCTGCGCGCCCGAAGTGCGGCTCGCCGGCGCGACCTTCGCAGATATCGCAGTGGACGACGCCGTGACCGATGCGAATTTCGTCACCGCGCCCGCATGGCCTGCTCATCCCGCGTGGATCAGGCAATTTCTCGCGCTGCTCGGCACACGCATCGAACTCTGAAACCTTGCATCGCAGGGGAACCTGGCTGGCGCGCGAAGATTGCGCTGGCCTTTCGGCAACCAGCGCGACGCGGAACTGAAGTAGCAAACGGGAAATAGAATTTTCCCTCTATATTTAAGAGACTTCTGCTTTTGGTGCCTACTTCAGTGGCATATATTCGCCGACGTTCCAGCCTCCACGAAGTCTCGCACCATGCTTCTCATGAATGTCGCTGTCGCCCTGGTCGCAGGGTTGATGTTGTTCGAGCCGTTCACTCGCGCGCCCGTCTCCCGCTTCGCCACGCCCCGCATGCGCCGCAATCTCGCCAGCCGATCGTTCTATCAGGCAGGCGCGGCATTTCTCACGGCATTGTTCATCGCAACGAACCCGCCCGCGCCGGAACGTATTTCGCCGCTTGTGGTACTGGCCGTCGCCCTGCTGCTCGTATGCGCGAGCGTCTACTGGATCGTGCGCGGCAAGCGCCTCCTCAGGCAGCCGCGCGTGTTCAACAACATGTACTGATTCCCTCGACGCGGCGCACTATGCGCCGCGTTTGCCGTCGACCGGCGAAGATCTACGCCGCCGGTTTCCCTCCTCGCATTCCCCTTCGCTCGCGGCATCCCGATCTAGAGGATTGCGCACGATCGATTCAGTTCTATTGCCCTTCGGGTATATTTGCGTCAAAGCGTTTTAGCGAACGCACGGACGAAAAAAAAGGCGCTACGTTGCCGTAGCGCCTTAAAAGTTCTAGCCATTCCGAGGGCCGTGCTAGAACCTGAGAGCCTGTCTTTCGAGCCCTGAGCGGAAAGCGCCGACGCGCACGTCACCTTCGGTTTCGAAATTCGGTTCCATTTTTTCCGGGATCGCTGCCTAAGTCAAGCAAAATTTCGCCGTTCGGGCAACTGCCCAAGTTTCGTTCAAGGCACGGCAGTCGGCGTAAAAGTTTCATCGTGTATGCAGCTTACCGTGAAGCCTTGCATCGTTTGCAAGTTTGGCCGTGTCGCCCGGTAGAATTGCGCCCGCCATCAA
Source organism: Caballeronia sp. INML3B (assembly GCF_023631305.1). Lineage (NCBI taxonomy): Bacteria > Pseudomonadati > Pseudomonadota > Betaproteobacteria > Burkholderiales > Burkholderiaceae > Caballeronia > Caballeronia sp. INML3B. The sequence continues at coordinate 97,752 of NZ_JALQDI010000005.1, read as the reverse complement.
ATAAAACAATGTTTCACAAAACGAATGCCTATGCCCAATGAGCAGTCCTCATCCAGAGAGCGCGTCCGTGAGAAAGACGGCGAGGAAGTGACGGCGCTCGCGCGCGGGCTCGATGTGTTGCGCCGGATCGCCGCCGCCGACGCGCCTGTGAGCAATCGCGAACTGACCGACTGGACCGGCATCCCCAAGCCGACGGTTTCGCGTATCACCGCGACGCTCGTCGGTGCCGGTCTGCTGCTCCGGTTGCCCGATAGTGAGCGTTTCGTGCTCACCGCATCGGTTCTCGAGCTGAGCAACGGATTCTTACGCAACTTCGATATTCGTGCACGGGCGCGCCCGTTCCTCATCCGGCTCGCGGATCAAACCGGGTTGTCCGTTCACCTCGCCGTGCGCGATCGTCTGGAAATGGTTGTAATCGATGCCATCCGGCCTCGCTCCGCCGTGCTCGTCTCGCGACTGGAAGTCGGCGGCAGGATGGATCTGAGCCGCACGGCGGTCGGCCGCGCATACCTTGCGGTGCTGTCGGAACCGGACCGGCGCGCGCTCATCGGCAGTTTGCAGACCGCATCGGGCGACGACTGGCCGGCCATCGCGGGTGGCTTGCAGCACGGCCTCGACGATGCCTTGCGCCTCGGCTTCGCCCTCTCCGTCGGGGAATGGCATCAGGGGCTGAACGCGGTCGCAGCGGGCTTCGTGGGACCGTCCGGCGAACGGTATTCGGTCAACTGCGGCGGCGCCGCGCATCAGTGCCCGCACGACGTACTGATCGAAGAAGTCGCGCCGGCGCTGCTCGATTGCGTCGAGCAGATCACGCGCGAGATCGGCGGCACGCGCGCGACCAACGGCGCACACGCCGCCGGTTAGACTAAGCGACCACGCCTCTGCGCGGCGCGCGACGAAGCCCGTCGAAAGCTCGCGTCAGCGCGCATGTAACAGTCGTAATCAACAGAAAGAATGGCCGGTAGACGGCCCCCGGTGCGGGACGTAGCATCATGCTTCGCGCGCACCCGGGCCGCGCCGGGCTCCCCGCCTGAATTGACAGGCAGGCTTTCCAGACGCTTTCGACGGCCCCGCCATTTTCACGGTCCCCGCTTGAGTCACGGTTCATGCGCGCGGCGCATCGCTTTGCGCGACCGAACCGTGATCGCCGCCCGTCCGCGCTCCGTACAGATTTGAAAGACCCAGCCACCGAACCGATGGACGACCAAAAGAATCCTCCCGCGCAGCCGCGCCCGACGCCTCCAACGCCCGCCGTCATCGAACCCCCACGACGGCGGCGCCGGATGGTTCCGCTCATCGTCGCGCTCCTGGTCGTCGCCGGCGCGCTCGCGTGGTGGCATCCGTGGAATCGCGGCAGCGGCGGCGGCACGGGCGCCTCGCAGGACGCGCGTCAAGGCGGACGGCGCGGCGCGCAAGCAGCAAACCAGCCGCAGCCGGTGCATGTGGCGACCGTCACGCAAGGCGAAATGCCCGTCGTCATCAATTCGCTTGGCACCGTCACGCCGCTTGCAAACGTCACGGTCAAGACGCAGTTGAACGGCACGCTGGTCGACGTCGCGTTCAAGGAAGGCCAGATGGTCAGGAAAGGCGACGTGCTCGCGCAGATCGATCCGCGTCCCTACGAAATCTCGCTGCGCAACGCGCAAGGCGCGCTCGCGAAAGACCAGGCGTTGCTGCAGACCGCGCGTCTCGACTTGCAGCGCTACCAGACGCTGCTTTCGCAGGACTCCATCGCGAAGCAACAGGTCGACACGCAGGCGTCGCTCGTGAAGCAGTACGAAGGCGCGGTGAAGTCCGATCAGGCCAACGTCGATACCTACAAGCTCGATCTGACTTACGCGCGCATCACCGCGCCGGTGTCGGGGCGCGTGGGTCTGCGCCAGGTCGATCCGGGCAACTACGTGACGACGGGCGACACCAACGGCGTCGTCGTCATCACGCAGTTGCAGCCGATCAGCGTGATTTTCACGACCTCCGAGGACAACCTCGCCGCGATTCTCAAGCCGCTGCACGCGGGCACGAAGATGTCGGTGACCGCATACGACCGCTCGAACACGACGCCGCTCGAAGCGGGTTACCTCGAAACCGTCGACAACCAGATCGACACGACCACCGGCACCGTGAAGCTGCGCGCCACCTTCGACAACAAGGAAAGCATGCTCTTCCCGAATCAGTTCGTGAACACGAAGCTGCTCGTCGATGTCATCAAGAACGCGACCATCGTGCCCACTTCGGCGGTGCTGAACGGCTCGTCCGGCTCGTTCGTCTATGTCGTGAAGCCGGATAACACCGTCACGGTGCGCAACGTGAAGGCGGGCCCGGTCGACGGCGAGCGCACCAGCATCAAGTCCGGGCTGCAAGTGGGCGAGCGCGTGGTGATCGACGGCTCCGACCGCCTGAAGGAAGGCGCGAAGATCACGATTCCGGCTGAAAAGGCGCAGGCGGCATCGGGTGCTTCCGGCGCATCGGCGGCGGCGCCGGCTTCGGCGGCATCGGGGGCGCGGCACGGCGGGCATCGACGTCAGCAGTCGCAGCAGCAGTAACCGCAAGCATTACGTAACGAATCCGGCATGAACCCATCTCGCATTTTTATCCTGCGTCCGGTCGGCACGGCGCTCCTGATGGCGGCGATCATGCTGGTCGGCCTCGTCGCGCTGCGCTTCCTGCCGCTCTCGGCGCTGCCCGCCGTCGACTATCCGACGATCCAGGTCCAGACCTTCTATCCGGGCGCGTCGCCGGATGTGATGACATCGAGTGTCACCGCGCCGCTCGAAAAGCAGTTCGGGCAGATGGCGAGCCTGAACCAGATGTCGTCGCAGAGCTCCGCGGGCGCATCGGTCATCACGCTGCAATTCAGCCTCGACCTGCCGCTCGATATCGCCGAGCAGGAAGTGCAGGCGGCCATCAACGCGGCGGGCAACCTGCTGCCGTCCGATCTGCCCGCGCCGCCGATCTACGCGAAGGTGAACCCCGCCGACGCGCCGATCATGACGCTCGCGGTGAGCTCGAAGACACTGCCGCTCACGCAGGTGCAGGATCTCGCCGACACGCGTCTCGCGCAAAAGATCTCGCAGGTCGCGGGCGTGGGCCTCGTGTCGGTGAGCGGGGGCAATCGTCCGGCCGTGCGCATCCGGGCGAACACGCGCGCGCTCGCCTCCTACGGCCTCAACATCGACGATCTGCGCACGACGATTTCGAACCTCAACGTCAACACGCCGAAGGGCAACTTCGACGGCCCCACGCGCGCCTACACGATCAACGCGAACGACCAGCTCACCGACGCCGACGCCTACAAGAGCGCGGTGGTCGCCTATCGCAACGGCCGCCCGGTCATGCTGACGGACGTCGCGAGCATCGTCCAGGGACCGGAGAACACGAAGCTCGGCGCGTGGGTCGACGCGACACCCGCGATCATCCTGAACGTGCAGCGCCAGCCGGGCGCGAATGTGATCGCGGTCGTCGACGGTATCAAGAAAATTCTGCCGCAGTTGCAACAAGCGCTGCCGGCGGCGCTCGACGTGCGCGTCGTCACGGACCGCACCACGACCATCCGCGCATCGGTTCGCGACGTGCAGTTCGAGCTCGCGCTTTCCGTCGTGCTCGTCGTGCTGGTGATCTATCTCTTCCTCGCGAACGTCTACGCGACCATCATCCCCAGCTTGTCCGTGCCGCTCTCGCTTGTCGGCACGCTTGCAATCATGTATCTGTGCGGCTTCTCGCTCGACAACCTCTCGCTGATGGCGCTGACCATCGCGACTGGCTTCGTCGTGGACGACGCCATCGTGATGATCGAGAACATCGCGCGCTACGTGGAGGAAGGCGAATCGCCGCTCGAAGCCGCGTTGAAGGGGTCGAAGCAGATCGGCTTCACCATCATCTCGCTGACGGTTTCGCTCATCGCCGTGCTGATTCCGCTGCTCTTCATGGGCGACGTGGTCGGCCGCCTCTTCCACGAATTCGCAATCACGCTCGCGGTGACCATCGTCATTTCGGCGATCGTCTCGCTCACGCTCGTGCCGATGATGTGCGCGAAGCTCCTGCGCCACACGCCGCCGAAAGAAAGCAAGCGCTTCGAAGCGCGCGCGCACCAGTTCATCGACTACGTCATCGGGCGGTATGCGGTCGCGCTGAACTGGGTGCTCGAGCGTCAACGCGCGACACTGCTCGTTTTCGTGCTCACGCTCATCTGCACCGCGGTGCTGTACGTGTACATCCCGAAGGGCTTCTTCCCCACGCAGGACACCGGCGTGATCCAGGCGATCACCCAGGCGCCGCAGGCGGCGTCGTATCAGGCCGTCGCGGAGCAGCAGCAGGCGCTCGCGCAGAAAATCCTGCAGAACGCGGACGTGGAAAGCCTGACTTCGTTCGTCGGCGTCGATGGCACGAACATCACGCTCAACAGCGGGCGCATGCTCATCAACCTGAAGCCGCGCGACGACCGCAGCAATACGTCGAGCGACATCATCCGCACAATCCAGAGCGAAGTCGCGGACATTCCCGGCATCAAGCTCTACATGCAGCCGGTGCAGGATCTGACGATCGATTCGACCGTCAGCCCGACGCAGTACCAGTTCATGCTGACGGACCCGAATCCGTCCGAATTCGCCGAATGGGTGCCGAAGCTCGTCGAGCGCCTGCAGCACACGTCGATCCTCACCGATGTCGCCACCGACCTGCAGCAGAACGGCCAGTCGGTGTACATCGAGATCGACCGCGCGACCGCCGCGCGCTTCGGCATTACGCCTGCGACCGTCGACAACGCGCTCTACGACGCGTTCGGCCAGCGCATCATCTCGACGATCTTCACGCAGTCGAACCAGTACCGCGTGATTCTCGAAGCCGAACCGAGCGACGCGCACTACAGCGACACGCTCAACGGCATCTATCTGCCCTCCTCCACCGCGAACAACGGGCAGGTGCCGCTGTCGGCCATCGCGAAGTTCCACGAGCGCGCGGCGCCCTTGCTCGTCACGCACCTCGGCCAGTTCCCGGCGACGACCGTCTCCTTCAATCTCGCCAAGGGCGCGTCGCTCGGCGAAGCGGTGAAGGCGATCGAGCAGGCGAAAGAGGAGATCGGCCTGCCCGCATCGTTCCAGATCCGCTTCCAGGGCGCGGCGCTCGCGTTTCAGGCGTCGCTGTCGAACGAACTGTTCCTGATTCTCGCGGCCATCGTGACGATGTACATCGTGCTCGGCGTGCTGTACGAGAGTTTCATCCACCCGATCACCATTCTCTCGACGCTGCCGTCCGCGGGCGTCGGCGCGCTGCTCTCGCTGATGATCACCGGGCACGATCTCGACATCATCGGCATCATCGGCATCGTGCTGTTGATCGGCATCGTGAAGAAGAACGCGATCATGATGATCGACTTCGCACTCGAAGCCGAACGCGATCAAGGCAAGTCGCCGCGCGAGGCGATTTTCCAGGCTTCGCTGTTGCGCTTTCGCCCGATTCTCATGACGACGATGGCCGCGTTGCTCGGCGCGCTGCCGCTGATGCTCGGCTGGGGCGCGGGTTCGGAGCTGCGGCATCCGCTGGGCATTGCGATCGTCGGCGGTCTCATCGTGTCGCAATTGCTCACGCTTTTTACGACGCCGGTGATCTATCTCGGCTTCGATTCGCTCGCCCGCAAGCTGCGCGCGCGGTTTCATCGAGGCGCGCCGCCGGCGCCGGCCAGTGAGGGACGCTGAGCCATGAATCTGTCGCGCATCTTCATCGCCCGGCCGGTCGCGACGACGCTCCTCGCGATCGGCATCGCGCTCGCGGGCATGTTCGCGTTCGTGCGGCTGCCCGTGGCGCCGCTGCCGCAGGTCGATTTTCCGACGATCTCCGTGCAGGCGACGCTGCCCGGCGCGAGCCCGGAGACGGTCGCGACAAGCGTGGCGAGCCCGCTGGAGCGGCATCTCGGCACCATCGCCGACGTGAGCGAGATGACGTCGATGAGTTCGGTCGGCTCGACGCGCATCACGCTGCAATTCGGCCTCAATCGCGATATCGACGGCGCCGCGCGCGACGTGCAGGCCGCAATCAACGCCGCGCGCGCCGATCTGCCGACCTCGCTGCGCCAGAACCCGACGTATCACAAGGTCAACCCCGCCGACGCACCGATTCTCGTGCTCGCGCTCTCGTCGCCCACGCGCACGGCGGGCTCGCTTTACGATTCCGCCGCGACCGTGCTGCAGCAGACGCTTTCGACCGTGCCGGGCGTCGGCGAAGTCGACGTGAGCGGCTCGGCGAATCCGGCGGTGCGCGTCGAGCTGGAGCCGGGCGCCCTCTTTCACTACGGCATCGGGCTGGAGGACGTGCGCGCCGCGCTCGCATCGGCGAACGCGAACAGTCCGAAGGGCGCGATCGAGTTCAAGGGCAACCGCGTTCAGCTCTACACCAACGATCAGGCGAGCAAGGCTTCGCAATACAGGGATCTCGTCGTCGCGTACCGCAACGGCTCGGCGGTGAAGCTCTCGGATGTGGGTGAAGTGGTCGATTCGGTCGAAGACCTGCGCAACCTCGGCCTCATCAACAACAAGCGCGCGGTGCTCGTCATTCTGTATCGCCAGCCGGGGGCGAACATCATCGAGACCATCGACCGGGTGAAGTCGATGCTGCCGCAACTTCAGGCGGCGCTGCCCGCCGACGTGCAGATCACGCCGACCGCCGACCGCTCCGTGACGATCCGCTCGTCGCTGCACGATACCGAGCTGACGCTCGTGATCGCGGTGGCGCTGGTCGTGATGGTCGTATTCCTGTTTCTGCGCAACTGGCGCGCGACACTTATACCGAGCGTCGCCGTGCCGATTTCGATCATCGGCACCTTCGCCGCGATGTATCTGCTCGGCTTTTCGCTCGACAACCTGTCGCTGATGGCGCTGACCATCGCGACGGGCTTCGTCGTCGACGACGCCATCGTCGTGCTCGAGAACATCACGCGGCATGTGGAGAAAGGCGTGCCGCGCATGCAGGCCGCGATTTTGGGCGCGCGAGAAGTCGGCTTCACGGTGCTGTCGATCAGCGTGTCGCTCGTCGCGGTGTTCCTGCCTATTCTGCTGATGGGCGGCATCGTCGGGCGGCTGTTCCGCGAGTTCGCGCTGACGCTCTCGCTCGCGATCGCGGTGTCGCTCGTCGTGTCGCTGACCGTCACGCCGATGATGTGCTCGCGCCTCCTCCAGGAACCGCACGACCGCAAGGAAGAGGGCCGCGTCGCACGCTGGCTCGAGCGCCAGTTCGACCGCATGCAGCGCGCCTACGCGCGCACGCTGGGCTGGGCGCTCGCGCATCCGCGCACGATTCTGCTGATTCTGCTCGCGACCATCGGGCTGAACATCTATCTGTACGTCATCGTGCCGAAGGGATTTTTCCCGCAGCAGGACACGGGGCGCATCATCGGCGGCATTCAGGCGGACCAGAGCACGTCGTTCCAGGCAATGAAGATCAAGTTCGCGGAGATGATGAAGATCGTCGAGGCGGATCCGGCCGTGGATAGCGTCGCGGGCTTCACCGGCGGCCGTTCGACCAATTCGGGCTTCATGTTCATTTCGCTTAAACCCAAGAGCGAGCGCAAGGTGTCCGCCGATCAGGTGATCAACCGGTTGCGACGTCCGCTCGCGGACGTCGCGGGCGCGCGCACATTCCTGCAGGCGGTGCAGGACATCCGTGTGGGCGGACGGCAGTCGAATGCGCAATATCAGTTCACGCTGTTGTCTGACACGACATCCGATCTCTACAAATGGGGGCCGCTGCTTACCGACGCGCTGCAAAAGCGGCCCGAGCTCACCGACGTCAATTCCGACCAGCAACAAGGCGGCCTCGAAGCGATGGTCACGTTCGACCGCTCGACCGCCGCGCGCCTCGGCATCAAGCCCGCGCAGATCGACAACACGCTCTACGACGCGTTCGGCCAGCGCCAGGTCTCGACCATCTACAACCCGCTGTCGCAGTATCACGTGGTGATGGAACTCGCGCCGAAATACTGGCAGAACCCGGAGACGCTCAAGCAGATCTACATCAGCACGTCGGGCGGCACGGCGAGCGGCTCGGCATCGACACAATCGACGACGACGTCCGGGGCGACGTCGACCGCGTCCACTTCTGCGACCGGATCGACCGGCGCGGGCGGGTCATCGACGAGCACGAGCGACACCACGGCCGCCCTCGCGCTTGCCGCGGTGAAGAACTCCGCCACCAACGCGATCGCGGCGACGGGCAAGAACGGTTCGTCGTCGGGCGCGGCGGTATCGACGTCGAAGGAAACCATGGTCCCGCTTTCGGCCATCGCGAAGTTCGGGCCGGGCAATACGCCGCTTTCGGTGAATCACCAGAGCCAGTTCGTCGCCTCGACGATTTCGTTCAACCTGCCGCCGGGCAAATCCCTGTCCGACGCGACCGCGGCCATCTACGAAACCATGGCCGAGATCGGCGTGCCGCAGACCATCCACGGCAGCTTTCAGGGCACGGCGCAGGCGTTTCAGCAATCGCTCGACGACCAGCCGCTCCTCATTCTCGCGGCGCTGGCGGCGGTGTATATCGTGCTCGGCATCCTGTACGAGAGCTACATCCATCCGATCACGATTCTTTCGACGCTGCCGTCCGCGGGCATTGGCGCGCTGCTCGCGCTGCTTTTGTTCAAGACGGAGTTCAGCATCATCGCGTTGATCGCGGTGATATTGCTTATCGGCATCGTGAAGAAGAACGCGATCATGATGGTCGATTTCGCGATCGAGGCGACGCGGCACGGCGCGCAGACGCCGCAGGACGCGATTCGCGAAGCGTGTCTGTTGCGGTTCCGCCCGATCATGATGACGACCGCGGCCGCCCTGCTCGGCGCGCTGCCGCTCGCGTTCGGCACGGGCGAAGGCTCGGAGATGCGCGCGCCGCTCGGTATTGCGATCGTCGGCGGGTTGATCGTGAGCCAGATGCTCACGCTCTATACGACGCCGGTCGTGTATCTCTATATGGACCGATTCCGCATTCGTGGGGAGGAGCGGCGTGCGCGGCGACAGCGGCGTGCACGGCCGGCGAGCGCGGCGGAGTGAATGGAGTGAATGGCGTTCTTGGCTTTCGCCCCGGCCGTTCGTACCCCGCCCACGCCAGCCGAAATGCTGCAAACGCAAATGCATCCCACAGCGCGCCACGCAAAAATCGCCTACTTTGTCGGGTAAAGGCTCACTGCGACCACAGCGAAGGAGCGTCCCGCATGAAACCGCTAAGGGTTTTGCTGATCGGCGCACACGGTCGCACGGGCCGACTGATCGCGCAGCGGCTGCGTGACGAAGCCATACCGTTTCGCGCCATGCTGCGCAAATCCGCCCACAGGAGCGAGTTCGCGGCGATGGGCGCCGAAATCGTCCTCGGCGATCTCACCAACGACTTCTCCCACGCCTTCGACGACATCACGCACGTGATCTACGCGGCCGGATCGGCGGAAACGGAAAGCGTGCACGAGCAACGCGCGATCGACCGCGACGCCGTCATGCACGCCGCCGACTACGCAAAGCGCCGGCGCGTGCAGCAGATCGTCGTCATTAGCGCGCTGTCGGCGTTCTATCCCGAGCGCAGCGGATTTGCGCTGCGCCACTATTCGCGGATGAAGCGCGAAGCCGACCAATACGTCGCGCACCGCGGCGTGCCTTACGCGATTCTTCGGCCCGGGCCGCTATCGGATGAACCGGCGCACGGCGCGATCGCGCTTGCCGGCGAACTCACGAAGCACAAGCCCGAGGTGTCGCGCGCCGACGTCGCGCGCGTCGCGCTGCAATGCGTGACATCCGGCATCAACAACCGGATGATCGCGTTCGTCGGCGGCGACGAGCCGATCGACATCGTGCTGGATTCGCTCCGGCTCGAATCCGCGCACACCTTCCGTCACGCCGCGCCGACGAGCCTGTAGCCGACGCCCGTTTCCGTCACGATATGCTCGGGCTGCGCCGGATCGCGCTCGAGCTTCTGGCGCAGATGCGCCATGTAGATGCGCAAGTAATGCGGGCTTTCGACATGCGACGGCCCCCACACTTCCACCAGCAATTGCCGATGCGTCAACACGCGCCCCGCGTGCCGCACGAGCGTCGATAGCAGGCGATATTCGATCGGCGTCAGATGCACGTTTTCGCCGTTCTTCACGACGCGGCGCAGCGCCAGATCGACGCTCACGTCGCCGAACGCGACCACCGGCGTCTCGCTCGCCTGCGCCTGATTACGCCGCCGCAAATGCGCGCGAATCCGCGCCATCAGTTCGGAGACGCCGAAGGGCTTCGTGAGGTAGTCGTCGGCGCCGGCATCGAGCGCGGCCACTTTCTCTTCTTCCTGCGTGCGCGCCGACAGCACGATGATCGGCAACCCCGTCCAGCCGCGCAACTCGCGGATCACGTCGATGCCATCGGTATCGGGCAAACCGAGATCGACGATCACGAGATCGGGCTTGCGCGTCGCGGCTTCGACGAGGCCCTTCTGCCCCGTTTCCGCCTCATGGACCGTCATGCCCTGCGCTTCGAGCGACACGCGCACGAAGCGGCGAATCTGCTTTTCGTCCTCGATCAGGACGACGGTGAAGGACGGCTCGCTCATGGTTCTATTAGTGTTGATGGTGACGAACCGCCCTCGCGCTTCACGTCAGGGCAGAAGGATCGTCGAGCCGGTCGTCTTGCGCGCTTCGAGCTCTTCATGTGCGCGAGCCGCATCGGACAAGGGATAACGCTGGCGCACGTTCGTCTTCACCTTGCCCGAGGAGACGACGTCGAACAACTCCGCCGCCATCGCATCGAGATCGCTGCGTTTGGCGATGTAGCTGAAGAGCGTCGGCCGCGTGAAGTAGAGCGAGCCGCGTCCTGCGAGCTCCGAGGAATCGATCGGCGGCAGCGGCCCCGACGAATTGCCGAAGCTCACAAAAAGGCCGAGCGGCGCGAGGCAATCGAGCGACGCGATGTACGTGTCCTTGCCGATCGAATCGTAGACCACCGGCACGCCCGCGCCGTTGGTGATCTCGCGCACGCGCTGCGTGAAGTTCTCGCGCGTGTAGACGATCGGGTAATCGCAGCCGTGCGCCTTCGCGAGCTCGGCTTTCTCGTCGGAACCGACAGTGCCGATCACCGTCGCGCCCAGCGCCTTCGCCCACTGGCACGCAAGCATGCCGACGCCGCCCGCCGCCGCGTGGATCAGCACCGTATCGCCGGCCTTCACGCGATACGTCCGCCGCAGAAGATATTGCGCGGTCAGGCCTTGCAGCATGATCGACGCGGCGTCCTCATAACTGATCGAATCGGGCAGCCTGACGACGTAATCCGCCGACATCACGCGCTCTTGCGCATACGCGCCCGGCGGACGCGACGCGTACGCCACGCGATCGCCCGGCTTGAATTGCGTGACGCCCTCGCCCACCGCCGTCACCTCGCCGGCGGCCTCCATGCCGAGGCCGCCGGGCAGCGGCATCGGATAAAGACCGGTGCGGAAGTACACGTCGATGAAATTCAGGCCCACCGCATGATGCTTCACGCGGATCTCGCCCTTGCCCGGCGCGCCCACGTCCACGTCGACCCATTTCATGACTTCCGGGCCGCCTGCCTTGTCGAATCGGATTGCCTTGGTCATCGCTTGTTCTCCATCGGTTCGTCAAGCCCGCGCAAAGCGCTGGCGCAAGTCGTCGAGAATCATGCGCGCCGTCGCGATGTTGGTCGCGCACGGCACGTTGTGCACGTCACAGGCGCGCACGAGCGCGTTGATGTCCGGCTCGTGCGGCTGCGGTGTCATCGGATCGCGCAGGAAAATCACGAGGTCGACGCGGCCCTCGGCCAGTTCCGCCCCGATCTGCAGGTCGCCGCCGTGGGGGCCGGAGAGCTTGCGCTCGACCTCCAGCCCGTGCGCCGCCGCGATGCGTCCGCCAGTCGTGCCCGTCGCAACGAGATCGCATTGCGCAAGCGTGTCGACGAACTCGCCCGCGAGCGTGACGATGTCGTCCTTCTTCATGTCGTGCGCGATCAGCGCGACGCGTGTGGTCATATGCGTGATCCTCGATCAGTACGTGCCGGGGTAAGCGCCGCCGTCGATCAGCAGGTTCTGACCGGTGATGTAGCCCGCGTGCACGCTGCATAGAAACGCACACGCCTTGCCGAATTCTTCCGACGTGCCGAAGCGTCCCGCAGGCAGACTCTGCGCTCGACGCGCGCGCATCTCCTCGATCGGGATGTTCTGCGCCTTCGCCTGCGCTTCCATCGTCACGGCGATGCGGTCGGTGTCGAAGGTGCCGGGCAACAGATTGTTGATCGTGACGCCGGTCGATGCGACCTTGCGTGCAACGCCCGCGACGAAGCCCGTGAGCCCGGAACGCGCGCCGTTGGACAGGCCGAGCACGTCGATCGGCGCCTTCACCGACGAACTCGTGATATTCACGATGCGACCGAAGCCGCGCTCGATCATGCCGTCGATGGTCGCCTTGATCAGCTCGATCGGCGTCAGCATGTTGCCTTCCAGCGCCTTGATCCACATGTCGTGCGTGAAGGTGCGGAAGTCGCCCGGCGGCGGGCCGCCCGCGTTGTTGACCAGAATGTCCGGCGCGGGGCACGCGGCGAGCGCGGCGGCGTGGCCTTCGGGCGTCGTGATGTCGCCCGCGACCGTCGTCACGGTGACGCCGTACTGCGCGCGGATGTGCGCGGCCGTCGCTTCGAGCGTTTGCGCCGTGCGCGCGGTGATGACCAGATTCACGCCCTCGGCGGCGAGCGCCTCGGCACAGCCTCGTCCGAGGCCCTTGCTCGCCGCGCACACCAGCGCGGTGCGGCCCGCGATTCCCATGTCCATCGTCCATCCTCCGTCTTCGTTGTAGAGTTGCCTCGCACGCGCGTCGCGGCGCATGCGAGGGTGCCATGTCTCTCGCGCATTCTAGAAGAATCGGGGCGGCAACGTCGGCGGTCCCTCGGCACCACGCGATTCTTCTTAGGTGCGGGCGGCCTTTTGGGTAAACTGTCGCCACTGTCCGCTCCCCGAGCGTCGAAGGCAGAACATCACACGAGCAGGACGCGCAGCGCGCGCGAGACCCATGAAACAAGACAGCCGCTTCCCCAATCTCTTCATCCTCGATCACCCGTTGATCCAGCACAAGCTCACTCACATGCGCGACAAGGACACGTCGACGCGCACGTTCCGCGAGCTGCTGCGGGAAATCACGCTGCTGATGGGCTACGAAATCACGCGCAACCTGCCGCTCACGACCAAGCGCGTGGAAACGCCGCTCGTCGAGATCGACGCGCCGGTGATCGCCGGCAAGAAGCTCGCGATCGTGCCGGTGCTGCGCGCGGGCATCGGCATGTCGGACGGTCTGCTGGATCTGGTGCCGTCGGCGCGCGTCGGGCATATCGGCGTGTATCGGGCCGAGGATCATCGCCCGGTCGAGTATCTCGTGCGGCTCCCGCCCGATCTCGAGGAGCGCGTCTTTATTCTCTGCGATCCGATGGTCGCGACCGGCTACTCGGCGGTGCACGCCGTCGACGTGATGAAGCGCCGCAAGGTGCAGAGCGAGAACATCGTGTTCGTCGCGCTGGTGGCGGCGCCGGAAGGCGTCAAGGTATTCCAGGACGCGCATCCGGAAGTAAAGCTCTACGTTGCGTCCCTCGATTCGCATCTGAACGAGCATGCGTATATCGTCCCGGGGCTCGGCGACGCGGGAGACCGCCTGTTCGGCACGAAGAACTGAGCGTCCGCAACATTTTCGCGATTCCTGTTCATCCCGCCGCGCCGTCCGCGCGGCGGTTTTGCGTTTACTGCCGCCTTTTCGAGTTTTCGCCGCGATTCGCCGGAATTTCACGTCGTTTGCATCACTTTTCCTGTGTCTGTCCGCGCGCAGCGGTTCTGAGAGCGGGCGCCGCCATGCTAAAATTTCGGTCTGTTCCTATCCGGGTTGCGCCAGATTCGGCGATTCGCGAGCGGACTCGCGACCGGCGCACAAGCGCGGCGCGGACAGACACATTCGGCATCACAAAGCACGACAGCACACTAGGCGCACGGCTAGACGCCCGCGCGCGATGGAGAAAGGTAATGGCGGGTCATTCGAAATGGGCCAACATCAAGCATAAGAAAGCCGCGGCCGACGCGAAGAAGGGCAAGGTCTGGACGCGCCTCATCAAGGAAATCCAGGTCGCGGCGCGCATGGGCGGCGGCGAGGTCGATTCGAACCCGCGCCTGCGTCTCGCCGTCGACAAGGCCTACGACGCCAACATGCCGAAGGACAACATCAACCGCGCGATCCAGCGCGGCGTAGGCGGCGTCGATGGCGCGAACTACGAAGAAATCCGTTACGAAGGCTACGGCATCGGCGGCGCGGCGATCATCGTCGACACGATGACGGACAACCGCACGCGCACCGTCGCGGAAGTGCGCCACGCATTTTCGAAGTTCGGCGGCAACATGGGCACGGACGGCTCCGTGTCGTTCATGTTCGATCACGTCGGCCAGTTCCTTTTCGCACCCGGCACGCCGGAAGACAAGCTGATGGATGCGGCGCTCGAAGCCGGCGCGGACGACGTGGTAACGAATGAGGACGGCAGCATCGAGGTGATCTGCCCGCCGAACGACTTTCAGAAGGTGAAAGACGCGCTCGAAGCCGCGGGCTTCAAGGCAGAACTCGCCGAAGTGACGATGAAACCGCAGACGGAAGTCGAATTCAGCGGCGACGACGCAGTGAAGATGCAAAAACTGCTCGACGCGCTCGAAAATCTCGACGACGTGCAGGAAGTCTATACAAACGCGGCGATCAACGAAGACTGAACTTCGTATCGCAGGGGGCGTGGCGCAAACGAAAGCGCCCCGCCCTCGCATGGAACATCTTTCGCTTCGGCTCGCATGCCGGAGCAGCGCCGCGTGATCTTTGCGGCGCGGCATCGCCACTGGAAGGCGCGTGACGCAGCCGATGTCAGCGCGAGCCGCCTTCGCGACGCTTTGACGGTCGTCATGCGCGCAAGCCAGGGGCCGTGCGCCCGCCGCTTTTTCTCAAGCCGCTTTTTGTCAGGATTTCGGGGATTCAAATGAAGTTACTCGTCGTCGGTTCCGGCGGCCGCGAACATGCGCTGGCCTGGAAGCTCGCGCAATCGCCGCGCGTGCAGATCGTCTATGTCGCGCCGGGCAACGGCGGCACCGCGCAGGACGAGCGTCTGCGCAACGTCGACATCACGGACCCGGCGGAACTCGCCGATTTCGTCGAGAAAGAGCATGTAGCATTCACGCTCGTCGGGCCGGAGCAGCCGCTTGCCGCGGGCATCGTCAATGTGTTCCGTTCGCGCGGCCTGAAAATCTTCGGACCGAGCAAGGAAGCCGCGCAGCTCGAAAGCTCGAAGGACTTCGCCAAGGCGTTCATGAAGCGCCACAACATCCCGACGGCCGAATACGAAACCTTCTCCGACGCCGCCGCCGCGCACGCGTACATCGACGCGAAGGGCGCGCCGATCGTCGTCAAGGCGGACGGACTGGCCGCCGGCAAGGGCGTCGTCGTGGCGATGACGCCGGAAGAAGCGCACGCCGCCGTCGATTCGATGCTCGCCGACAACAAGCTCGGCGATGCGGGCGCACGCGTCGTAATCGAGGAGTTTCTCACGGGCGAGGAAGCGAGCTTCATCGTAATGGTGGACGGCAAGCACGTGCTCGCGCTCGCGTCCAGTCAGGACCACAAGCGCCTGCTCGACGGCGACAAGGGCCCGAACACGGGCGGCATGGGTGCGTACTCGCCCGCGCCGATCGTCACGCCGCAGTTGCACGCGCGGGTGATGCGCGAAATCATCCAGCCGACGGTGCGCGGCATGGAAAACGAAGGCATCCGCTTCACGGGCTTCCTGTACGCCGGTCTCATGATCGACGCGAACGGCAATCCGAAAACGCTCGAATTCAATTGCCGCATGGGCGATCCGGAGACGCAGCCGATCATGGCGCGCCTGAAGGGTGACTTCTCGAAGGTCGTGGAAATGGCCATCGACGGCAAGCTCGACAGCGTCGATCTCGACTGGGACCGCCGCACGGCGCTCGGCGTCGTCCTCGCGGCGCACAACTATCCGGAGACGCCGCGCAAGGGCGACCGTATCAGCGGGATTCCGGCGGAAACCGACAGTTCCGTCACTTTCCATGCCGGCACGACGCTCACTGACGGCAAACTCACGACCTCGGGCGGACGCGTGCTGTGCGTCGTCGGTCTGGCGGATTCCGTGCGCGGCGCGCAATCCGTGGTCTACGATACAGTCAACCAGATCTCGTTCGACGGCATGCAGTACCGCCGGGATATCGGTTATCGGGCGGTGAACCGCAAGCAGTCGGCGGACAAGCCCGGCGACAAGCACTGACACGTAACCGCGCGGCTTTTGCCGCACGAATCAACGCGCTGCCGGACCTCGTGTCCGGCAGCGTGCTTTTGAGAGTTTTGAGGCGAAGGGTTTACCCCCGCCCATTCATGGCCGCCCGCAGGGCGCACGCAGCAATCGATGAGTGAACCGAACCGCAGCGCGGAACAACGTAAAGAACACGACGCAGCCCACGATATCGGGGCCGTCCGCGATTATCTGACGGGCCTGCAGACGCGCATCGCCGATGCCCTCGGCGCCTTCGACGGCACCGCCTTCGCCACCGATGCCTGGACGCGCGAGCCCGGCGCGCATCTGCGCGGGGGCGGCGTCACGCGCATCCTGGAAGGCGGCGGCTTTTTCGAGCGCGGCGGCATCGGCTTTTCGGACGTGCAGGGCGACGCGCTGCCGCCCTCCGCCAGCGCGGCGCGTCCGCAGCTTGCGGGACGCGGCTTCGAGGCGCTCGGCGTGTCGCTCGTGATGCATCCGCGCAATCCGCACTGCCCCACTGTGCACATGAATGTGCGCATGCTCACCGCGACGAAGGCAGGCGAAGCGCCGATCTTCTGGTTCGGCGGCGGCATGGATCTCACGCCGATTTACGGCTACGAGGAAGACGCGCGGCATTTCCATCGGATCTGCCGCGACGCGCTCGATCCGTTCGGCGCGGACCTGTATCCGCGCTTCAAGACGTGGTGCGACGAGTACTTCTATCTGAAGCACCGCAACGAGCAGCGCGGCATCGGCGGGATTTTCTTCGACGATTTCTCGGAGCCCGGCTTCGAGCGCTCGTTCGCGATGATGCAAAGCGTCGGCGATGCGTTTCTCAATGCGTATCTGCCTGTCATCGAGCGCCGCCGCGACACGCCGTATTCCGAGCGCGAGCGCGAGTTCCAGGCGTACCGGCGCGGGCGCTACGTCGAATTCAATCTCGTGTTCGACCGCGGCACGCACTTCGGCCTGCAAAGCGGCGGACGCACCGAGTCGATTCTGATGTCGATGCCGCCCGTCGCGAACTGGCGCTACGACTGGAAACCCGAGCCCGGCACGCAAGAAGCGCGGCTGTACGAAGATTTTCTGGTGCGGCGGGAATGGCTGTGACCCGGACCGCACCGGCGCGCGCGTCTTGTGCCAAACGCGTCGGCATATTCGGCGGCACCTTCGATCCGATCCACAACGGGCATCTCGCGCTCGCGCGGCGCTTCGTCGAGTTGCTGCGACTGACCGAGCTCGTGCTGCTGCCCGCCGGCCAGCCGTGGCAGAAGGCGGGCGTATCGGCGCCGGAACATCGGCTGGCGATGACGCGCGCGGCGGCGGCATCGCTCGTGCTCGACGGCGTGCAAGTCATCATCGCCACCGATGAAATCGACCGCCAGGGCGACACCTATACCGTCGACACGCTCGCCCGCTGGCGCGAGCGCGAA
Organism: Caballeronia sp. INML3B; assembly: GCF_023631305.1. Classification (NCBI taxonomy): domain Bacteria; kingdom Pseudomonadati; phylum Pseudomonadota; class Betaproteobacteria; order Burkholderiales; family Burkholderiaceae; genus Caballeronia; species Caballeronia sp. INML3B. The sequence goes on along the minus strand of NZ_JALQDI010000005.1, from coordinate 80,030 downwards.
GGCGCGGATGCGTCGCTTTCGTTGCTGATGGGCGCGGATCAGCTCGTCAAGCTCGACTCGTGGCATCAATGGATGCGGCTCTTCGACTACGCGCATATCTGCGTGGAAACGCGCCCGGGATTCGATGTCTCGACGCTGCCGGCGGTGGTCGCCGCGCAAGTCGGACAGCGCGCCGCATCGCCCGAAACACTGCAAGCGAGCCCGCACGGGCACGTGCTCGTCGACGAGACGCTTCTACTCGACGTATCCGCCACGGCGATCCGCGAGGAAGCGCGCACGATGACAGACGAACACGGCGCCCGCGCACATGCACGCAATCAGGTCCCGCCCGCTGTATGGGACTATATTGTTCAACATCACCTGTACCAGACACGGTAACTATGGAACTTCAGAAGCTTCAACGCGCGATTATCGACGGTCTCGAAGACGTCAAGGCGCAAGACATCAAGGTGTTCAACACGACCCATCTGACGTCGCTGTTCGACCGCGTGGTCGTGGCGAGCGGCACGTCCAACCGGCAGACCAAGGCGCTCGCCAATAGCGTGCGCGAGAAGGTCAAGGAAGCCGGCGGCGACATCATCAGCACGGAAGGCGAAGAGATCGGCGAATGGGTGCTGGTCGATTGCGGCGACGCGGTCGTCCACATCCTGCAACCCGCGCTGCGCCAGTACTACAACCTCGAGGAAGTCTGGGGCGACAAGCCCGTGCGCGTGAAGCTGCAAACGCCGAACATGTTCGGCGGCGCGAACGTGACCGCCGACGAAGACGAGGACGAGGAAGACGCCGCACCCGCGGTCAAACGTCCCGCGCGCAAGACCACGCGCAAGCACTGAAGCCGCTTCATTCGATGAAGCTGGTCATCCTCGCCGTCGGACACAAGATGCCCGACTGGATCACGAATGGCTTCGACGAATACGCGAAGCGCATGCCGCCCGAACTGCGCATCGAGCTGAAGGAAATCAAGCCCGAACAGCGCTCGGCGGGACGCAATGCCGAAAGCGTGATGGCGGCCGAGAAGCAGCGCATCGAAGCCGCCTTGCCGAAGAACGCGCGCGTCGTCGCACTCGACGAACGCGGCCGCGACTGGACCACGATGCAACTCGCGAACGCCCTGCCCGGCTGGCAACAGGACGGGCGTGATGTCGCGTTCGTGATCGGCGGTGCGGACGGGCTCGATCCGGCAGTGAAAGCGCGCGCCGAACTGATGCTGCGCGTGTCGAGTCTCACGCTGCCGCATGGCATGGTGCGCGTGCTGCTCGCCGAACAGCTTTACCGCGCGTGGAGCATCACGCAGAATCATCCCTATCATCGCGCGTGAGGCTTTTTCGACGTTGGATCGAATGCCGTGCGCGCCATTCGAACCCGACTTCAAGATGCCGACTCATCGCTTCGTTTATCTCGCGTCTCAAAGCCCGCGCCGTCAGGAGCTGCTGCGTCAGCTCGGCGTGCAGTACGAACTCCTGCTTCCCCGTCCCGATGAAGACGCCGAAGCGCTCGAAACCGAGCTGCCAGGCGAGTCCGCCGATGCATATGTCGTGCGCGTATGCGCGCTGAAGGCGCACGCGGCGCGCGCGCGGCTGCTTGCGGGCGGCCATGCAAGCGCGCCGGTGCTGGTCGCCGATACGACCGTGACCATCGACGGCCTGATCCTCGGCAAGCCGCGGCACGAAGAAGACGCGGTTGCGATGCTCGAACGCCTCGCGGGACGCGAGCACGAAGTGCTGACGGCGCTCGCCGTCGTCGATGCGGATGGCGCGCTTCTCGAACCTGCACTCTCGCGCTCGACGGTGCGTTTCGCGCGTGCCGATCGTGCTGCGCTGCAGCGCTATGCGGCGTCCGGCGAGCCGCTCGGCAAGGCGGGCGCGTACGGCATACAGGGACGCGCGGCGGAGTTCATCGAGCGAATCGACGGGTCCTATTCGGGTATCATGGGTTTGCCCCTTTTCGAAACAGCAGCACTCTTGCGCGTGGCGCGCGTCGCATTCTAAACAGGCCATGAACGAAGAAATCCTGATCAACGTCACACCGCAGGAATCCCGGGTCGCACTGGTTCAGCAAGGCGCCGTTCAGGAACTTCACGTCGAGCGCACGCTTTCGCGCGGACGCGTCGGCAATGTCTATCTCGGCCGTGTCGTGCGCGTGCTGCCGGGCATGCAGTCCGCGTTCATCGATATCGGTCTCGAGCGCGCCGCGTTTCTTCATGTCGCCGACATCTGGCATCCGCGCATCGCGGGCGAGCCGCATTCGTCGGCGCCGCATGTGCCGATCGAGAAGATCGTCTTCGAAGGGCAATCGCTGATGGTGCAGGTCGTGAAGGACCCGATCGGCACGAAGGGCGCGCGGCTGTCGACGCAGGTGAGCATTGCGGGACGCACGCTCGTTTATCTGCCGCAGGAGCCGCATATCGGCATCTCGCAGAAGATCGAGAGCGAGGCGGAGCGCGAGGCCGTGCGCGCGCGCCTCACGGCCGTGTTGCCCGCCGACGAGAAAGGCGGCTACATCGTGCGGACCATTGCCGAAGACGCGACGAGCGAAGAGCTCGCGGCCGATGTCGCGTACCTGCGCAAGACCTGGGCGACGATCGTCGCTCAAGCGCAGCGCGTGCCGCCCACGACGCTGCTCTATCAGGACCTGAACCTCGCGCAACGCGTATTGCGCGACTTCGTCAATGACGAGACCACGCGCATTCAGGTCGATTCGCGCGAAACATATCAGATGCTCGCCGACTTCGCGGCGGAGTTCACGCCGGCGGTGGCTTCGCGTCTGCATCACTACACCGGCGAGCGGCCGCTCTTCGATCTGTACAACATCGAAGCGGAGATCCAGCGCGCGCTGTCGCGGCGCGTCGATCTCAAGTCGGGCGGTTACCTGATGATCGACCAGACCGAGGCGATGACGACCATCGACGTCAATACGGGCGGCTACGTCGGCGCGCGCAACTTCGACGACACGATCTTCAAGACGAATCTCGAAGCGGCGCATACCATCGCGCGGCAACTGCGCCTCAGGAATCTCGGCGGGATCATCATCATCGACTTCATCGACATGGAGAATGTCGAGCACCGCGATCAGGTCCTGGGGGAACTCAAGAAGGCTTTGTCACGGGACCGCACGCGCGTGACGGTGAACGGGTTCTCGCAGCTCGGGCTGGTGGAGATGACGAGAAAGCGCACGCGTGAGTCACTGGCTCACGTATTGTGCGAACCGTGCCCGACGTGCGAGGGGAAAGGTCAGGTGAAGACGCCGCGCACCGTGTGCTACGACGTGCTGCGCGAAATCATGCGCGAGTCGCGGCAGTTCAATCCGCGTGAGTTCCGGGTGGTCGCGTCGCAGCAGGTCATCGATCTCTTTCTCGAAGAAGAGTCACAGCATCTGGCGATGCTGATGGACTTCATCGGGAAGCCGGTTTCATTGCAGGTGGAGAGCAATCTCAGTCAGGAGCAGTACGACATCGTGCTGATGTAGGTTCCGCGACAACCTCGCCCGAAGCGCATTCGAGCGAGGTCCGCAACCGTGACGCAACGCAGCCTTCGCGCCTCACGCCGCCTGCTGCTGATACTGAATCCGATGCAGATGGGCATACAACCCATCCTTGCGCAACAGCTCGGCATGACTTCCCTGCTCCGCGATCTTCCCTGCTTCCATTACGAGAATGCGGTCCGCGCGCTCGATCGTCGACAACCGGTGCGCGATGACGAGCGTGGTGCGTCCTTTCATGAGCGTCTCGAGCGCCGACTGCACGTGGCGCTCCGATTCCGAATCCAGCGCTGAGGTCGCTTCGTCGAGAATCAGGATCGGCGCGTCTTTATAGATCGCCCGCGCGATCGCGAGACGCTGGCGCTGCCCGCCCGAGAGCCGCATGCCGTTACCGCCGACCAGCGTGTCGATCCCATCCGGCAGCGACGACACCACATCCGACAGATTCGCCGCGGCGAGCGCCGACATCACGCGCTCGCGATCCGGCGTCTGACCATACGCGACGTTCGCCGCGATCGTATCGTTGAAGAGCACGACGTCCTGGCTGACCATCGCAAGCTGACCGCGCAGATCGTGCAGGTTGTACTCGGTGATCGGCACGCCATCGACGAGCACCTGACCGGCGCGCGGATCGAAGAAGCGCGGCAGCAAATTCACGAGCGTCGTCTTGCCGCTGCCCGACGGACCCGCAAGCGCGACCATCTCGCCCGGCGCAACCTTGAACGACACGCGATCGAGCGTCGGCCGGTCGATGGAGCCGTAGCTGAACGTCACGTCGCGGAATTCGACCTCGCCGCGTGCGCGCGGAAGACGCCGCCCGCCGCCCTCGGGCTCGGCCGGTTCGTCGATCAGGCCGAAGATCAGCTCGGCCGCCGTCATGCCGCGCTGCAGGGGCTGGTTGATATCGATCAGATGCTTGAGCGGCGAGATCACGAGCAGCATCGACGTGACGAACGCGACGAAACCGCCGACCGTGGTTTGATCGTTCGCCGACTGCACGACCGCGATCGTGATGACGATCGCCAGCGCGATCGACGCGAGAAACTGCGTGAGCGGCTGTGCGAGCCCGCCCGATACCTGCATGCGCATCGCATAGCCGCGCAGGCGATGGCTCATCTCCGAGAATCGGCCAATCTCATACGGCTCGCCGTTGTGCACCTTCACGACCTTGTAGCCGCCGACCGTCTCCTCGACGATATACGACAGCTCGTTGGTCAGCGTCTGATGCTCGCGGTTCAGGCGCCGCAGCCGGCGGTTGATCTTGCTGACGAGCCAGCCGATCGCGGGGAGGATCACCGCGACGATCAGCGTGAGGCGCCAGTTGAGGATGAACAGATAGCCGAGAAGGAAGACGACCGTGAGCGAATCGCGCACGAGGGTGACGACCACGCTCGACAGCACGCTCAGGATCTGATTGACCTCGAAGACGATCGCGTTGATGACCGTGCTCGCTGTCTCGCGCTGGAAGAAGCCGGCGCTCGTGTGGATCATGCGGTGGAACATTTCGAGCCGCAGTTGCAGCAGGATCTTGTTCGTCACGTAGGAAAGAAAATAGCCGGATGCGTATTGCGCCGCGCCGCGCACGAGCGCGAGGCCGATGACCGCGGCCGGCACGAGCCACTTCGCGTGATCGCTGCTCTTGGCGCCGAAGCCGTGGTCGAGCAAAGGCTTCAGCAGCATCGGGATGCCCGCCTCGGTCGCGGCGACGATGCCCATCGTCAACAGGCCGAGAAGAACCATGCCCATCAGCGGTCGGATGTACGGCCATAGGCGTTTCATGACCGCCGTGGGCGAGCTGCTTTCGCCCGCGCCGATGGTCTTGCGCAATGTCTGCTTCTCGCTCAAATCTTTCCTCGGTGTTCGGTTTGCATGAAAGTGCGCCAGTTTGATTCGCCGCGCGGGTCAGCATACGAGAATCCGCCATTCTAATCCTGTGAGGGACGCTATCGAAGAAACGCCTGTGCAGCCGATCCCGATGGAATCGAGCGCGATGCTCCCAGGTGCTGTCGCATGGGCGAACGCCACGATGAAAAGAATGAGGGGCGCGCCAGTTTAGAGAAACAAATCCGGCTGAAAACGATACGTTTTTGTCGTCATGGACCTTCCGCCAGCATCTCCTCCAGCGCCCGGCTCACCGCTTCGAGCGAAATGAGGCCCATGCATGCGGCATGATCGCCGCGCCAGGCGACACACGTCGTTTCATTGCGATCGCAGCGGCGTACCCACGAAACATGCCGCCGAAAAATGATCGGCTCGTCGCGGCACGGCATGTCGACGATGGAAACCGGCCTGAAGGGCGCGTCGCGCCAGAATTCGCCCGCGCCGTGAATCATCGCGTTGCCCGGACCGAAGAGCGTTACTGTCGGCACGCCCACCATTCGCCCCAGGTGCGCGACGCCCGTGTCGGGACAGACGACTGCGCGCGCGCGCCCAAACAGCCACCAGAGTTCGCCGAGCCCCATACGGCCCGCGAAGCTCGGATATCGTCCTTCAGGGTCGATTGCACGTACCAGGTCGGCTTCAGTCGGACCGCCGCTCCACACCGGCACGTAGCCGAGCGCCTCGATGAGCCCGGCGAGCGCGCGCCAGCGATCGTTCGGCCAGCGCTTGACAGACGTGCTCGCGCCCGGATGCAGCACCACGTAGGGTCGCGCGAGCAACGCGGCGTCCGCCTGCGTGAGCGGCGCGCTCGCCGGCGCCGGCCAGTCGCTCGGGCGATAAGGCGCTGGCGGCGGCCCGTCGATTAGCGTCGCGGCGATGTCGGCCCATGCAGCGGGTTCCGGCGGATAGGGATGCAACTCGTCGAGCGGCCAGTTCTTCCACGCGGGCGTGTCGCCGCCGTGGCCTATGATCCACCGGCACTTCGCGGCGATGGCGAGCCACGCGTGACGATTGTCGCCGACTACGATGCCGAGATCGTACGGGCCGGACTTCAGCACGGCCGAGACGCTAGCGGCATCACGCGGATCGAAGGGCAGCGCCTCCGCGCCATAGGGACGTCCCGCGTAGAGCGGCATGATCGCCTTCGGACACGTGAGCGCGATGCGCGCGTGCGGATATTGCATGCGCAGCTTCGCGACGAGCGGCGTCAGCAGCAAGGTATCGCCGAGCAGCAAGTGATGCGCGATCAGAATGCTCGACACGTCGGTCGGCCTCTGGCGGAACGCCTTGAACGCAAGCTTGGGTATCGCTCGGGCAATGATGCGTATGCGCCCGGAGAGTCGGCTCATAGAATCAAAACAGGATTGCTCGGGGTGCTGTCCACCGGCGAAGCAGGCGCAAAACACGCTTCTGCTGCAGATGGGATTCGTCAGGCCGCATGTTTCATGGCCACCGATGCGGCTCGCGAAGAAAACCCGGTGCTCGATGGCCGACGTGACGGGCAACCAGACCCGCCTCGATCGAACTTTTGCTGGGCGCTCCCGTCAGGCACACTATCGGCCTCATCGACGATGAAACGAAAAGAGGCCCGCGGCCTCTTTACACTCGGTTCGGGCGAGACGGAATGCCTCGCATAACGCCACGCCCGACCGCTATTCAATAATTATACCAACTCGCACCCCCGGTCCACGCTCCATGTCACGCCCCACGCTCGGCATCGCCATCATCACCCACAACGCCGCCGCGCGGCTCGCACAATGCCTTCAGGCGGTCTCCTTCGCCGACGAAATCGTCGTCATCGACGGCGGGAGCACCGACGCGACCGTGGGCATCGCCGAGGCGCATCGCGCGCGCGTGATCGAGGCGCGCGACTGGCCGGGCTTCGGCCCGCAGAAAAACCGCGCGCTCGACGCGCTCTCGACAGACTGGGTGCTCTCGATCGACGCCGACGAAATCGTGTCGCCGGAACTGGCGGCGTCCATCCAGGCGGCGATCACCGATCCGCAGGCAGACGTCTACGCGGTCGATCGCCTGTCGAGCTTTTGCGGCGTGTGGGTGAAGCACAGCGGCTGGTATCCCGACTGGATTCCGCGGCTCTTCCGGCGCGGCACGGCGCGCTTTTCGCCCGATCTCGTGCATGAGCGCCTCGTGCTGTCGACGGGCAAGCCGGTCGCCCGCCTCTCCGGCAAGCTGATGCACTACTCCTACGAGGATTTCGAAGCGGTGCTGCGCAAGCTGGATGCATACTCGACGGCGGGCGCGCAGCAACGTCATGCGGCCGGCAAACGTGGCGGCTTCGGCATCGCGCTCGCGCGCGGCGCGTGGGCGTTCGTGCGGACTTATGTGTTGCGGCGCGGCTTTCTGGACGGCAAGGCCGGCTTCATGATCGCGGTGTTCAACGCGCAGACGGTCTACTACCGGTTTCTGAAACTCGCGCACCTGAACCAGATGCGCTGAGCGTCTCAGCGCTTCGTGGCGATGTCGCGCGCAATGTCGATCAGCGCTCGCACGTGCGAATCGACACGGGTGTCGTAGCGCACCGCGTCATCCGGCACGCGCGCGGCGTCGCGCCGCGTTTCGATGGCATCGAGCACCGTGCGGCGCAGATCGCCGGCGTCGCCGGACTTGAAGACGTGCTTCGCGTGGTCCGCGATCGCATCGCAGCAGCCGATGCACGCCGGAAAGATCACCGGTGTGCCACACATGACCGATTCGATGCCGACGAGCCCGAACGGCTCGTAACTCGACGCGAGGATCGTGAAATCCGCTGCGCGATACGCATCCTCGATGTTCTTCGCATAACCGACGTAGCGCACGTTCGCCGCGGCCTTCTCCGGCGCGCGACCCGCGACGGCGATCACCACGTTCATGCCGGCGAGCGCCTTTTCGATCAGCGGCAAGCCCTTGCGTTCGTGACTGCTAGACGGAAAGAGCAGCACGGTCTCATCGGGTTTGAAACCGAAGCGTTCGCGCAGGCGTGCACGCGTAGCGGCATCGACCGGTGAGAAACGCGCGCCGTCGACGGGCGGATAAAGCACGCGGATTTTCCGGCTGTCGACGCCGTATAGCGCGCGCAGTTCGTCGCTCATCATGTCCGAATGCGCGACGATCACCTCGGCCTGAGCGTACTGGCGGCGTTCCAGCGCGATCTGCCGCGTGTCCGAGCGCTTCTCGCGCCGCCCGGTCGCGCGCAGAAAGCCGATGTGCGTGCCGCCGCAAATGGCGATCTCGGAACCTTCCACGCGATTGCAACCGATGAGCACATCGACCTTCGCACGTTTGCGCGCGCGCTTCAGCGCCCACGAGAAGTAGGCGTCGCGCAGCTTGCCCGGCAGAAACGACACCTTGATGCGATGCGCCTCGATCAGCCGGCTTTCGGCCAGCGACATATCGATCTTGCGCGCGAAGAACGCGGGCTTGCGCTTGCCGTCGAAGCCCGCGGCGGCGAGACCGCGCACGAGATCCATCGCATAGCGCTCGAGACCGCCGGAATGCTTCAGCGCATTCGCCGATATGCCGATGCGCATCAGTAGACGATTTCGATCGCGCTGCCCGCGAATTCACCGCGCAACGCCGTGATGAGTTCGTCGGTCGGCTTGACGCGCCATGCGTCACCGAGGCGCACTTCGCCTTCGGCGTGCTCGCTGCGATAGACGATGCTTACGTTCAGGCCGTTAGGAATGGGCGCGCTTTGGCGCGAACGTCCGTTATCGCGAGCGGGCGGCGCGGCAACAGGCGCCGGCGTTTCAGCGCCCGCCGCATGCGCCTCGAGCACACGGCGCAGGCGCAACGCATCGGCGTTGCCGTTCATCTCGACCTTCACCGACTGCGCATAGCGGCTGCGCGCGCGCTCGAGATCCATCGCCGTATCGACGGTGAAGCGAATGCCGCCCGTGAAGGCGTCGTTGCGCGCCTGACCTTGCACGACGAGCAACTCGTCTTCCTTGAAGAGCGCCTTGTTCGCTTCGAACTGCTCGTTGAAGACGGTGACTTCGCACTGCCCGCTGCCATCGTCGAGATTGACGATCAGCATCTTGCCCCGCTGCGTCATCTGCGTGCGCATCGCCGAAATGACGCCCGCGACCAGCTTGTCGCGCCCTTCCTTCAACTCGCCGATTTTCTGGCGCACGAAGCGTCGCACTTCGCCTTTGTAGGCATCGAAGAGATGCCCCGACAGATAGAAGCCGAGCGCGGTCTTCTCTTCCTGCAAGCGCTTCTTGTCCGACCACTCGGGTTCGTCGACATATTCGTGTTTCGCGAGCGGCGCGTCGCCCATGTCGAAAAGGCCGGCCTGCATCGCGTTGGCGGCGGCCTGATCGGCGGCTTCCATCGCGAGCGGCACCGATGCGAGCAGTTGCGCACGATTCGCATGCACCGTGTCGAACGCGCCCGAGCGGATCAGCGCTTCCACCGTGCGACGATTCACGACACGACGGTCTATGCGCTCGCAGAAGTCGAACAGATCGACGAACGGGCCGTCCTCGCGCGCGCGCAGGATTTCCTCGATCGCGTTCTGACCGCTGCCCTTTACCGCGCCGAGACCATAGCGAATGGTTTTCGAGCGCTTGCCGTCGGCTTGCGCAACCGGCTCGAAGCGATACGCCGAGCGGTTGATGTCCGGCGGCAGCACCGCCATGCCGTTCGCGATGCAGTCCTCGAAGAGGATCTTCACCTTGTCGGTGTCGTCCATGGCGAGCGACATGTTGGCCGCCATGAATTCAGCCGGATGATGCGCCTTCAGCCACGCCGTGTGATACGCGAGCAACGCATAGGCGGCCGCGTGCGACTTGTTGAAGCCGTAGCCAGCGAACTTCTCCATCAAGTCGAAGGTCTCGTCCGCCTTCTCGCGCGTGAGGCCGTTCTTCGCCGCGCCTTCCGCGAAAATCTCGCGATGCTTCGCCATTTCCTCCGGCTTCTTCTTGCCCATCGCGCGACGCAGCAAGTCCGCGCCGCCGAGCGAGTAGCCGCCGATGATCTGCGCCATCTGCATCACCTGCTCCTGATAGACCATGATGCCGTAGGTCTCTTTCAGAACAGGCTCGACTCGCGGGTCCGGATATTCGACGATCTCCCGCCCGTGCTTGCGCGCGCAGAAGCTCGGGATCAGGTCCATCGGGCCCGGACGATACAACGCCACGAGCGCGATGATGTCCTCGAAGCGATCCGGCTGCGCGTCCTTCAGCATGCCTTGCATGCCGCGGCTTTCGAGCTGGAACACAGCGACGGTGTTTGCTTTCTTGAGGATCGAGAACGACGCCGGATCGTCGAGCGGCACCTGCGAGAGATTCCAGTCCTTTTTCGACGGATCGAGCCGGCGAATATAGCGCTCGGCCCAGTCGAGAATGGTGAGCGTGGTCAGGCCCAGAAAGTCGAACTTCACGAGGCCGACGGCTTCCACGTCGTCCTTGTCGTACTGGCTGACGACGCCGCCGTCCTCGCCTTGCGTATAGAGCGGACAGAAATCCGTGAGCTTGCCCGGCGCGATCAGCACGCCGCCCGCGTGCATGCCGACGTTACGCGTGAGCCCTTCCACGCGCTGCGCGAGTTCGAGCAGCTGATGCACTTCGTCTTCGCTGTCGAAGCGTTCCTGCAGAGTCGGCTCTTCCTTCAGCGCATCCGCGATGGTCACGTGCTTGCCCGGCTTGAACGGAATCAGCTTCGCGATGCCGTCCGTGAACATGTAGCCGAGATCGAGCACGCGGCCGATGTCGCGTACCGCGGCCTTCGCGGCCATCGTCCCGAAGGTCGCGATCTGCGAGACCGCATCTGCGCCGTACTTTCCCTTCACATACTGGATGACGCGGTCGCGCCCTTCCTGACAGAAGTCGATATCGAAGTCGGGCATCGACACGCGTTCCGGATTCAGGAAGCGCTCGAACAGCAGGTTGTAGCGCAGCGGATCGAGGTCCGTGATGCCGAGCGCATACGCGACCAGCGAGCCCGCGCCCGAACCGCGCCCCGGGCCGACCGGCACGCCATTGTTCTTCGCCCACATGATGAAGTCGGCGACGATCAGGAAGTAGCCCGGAAAGCCCATCTTGATGATCGTGCCGCACTCGAAGTCGAGGCGCGCGTAGTACGTTTCGCGCTGCGCTTCACGTTCGGCTTCATCCGGATAAAGCTGTTGCAGACGGACTTCGAGACCTTCCTTCGACAACTGCACGAGGTAGTCGTCGAGCGACATGCCATCGGGTGTCGGGAAAAGCGGCAGCTTCGGCTTGCCGAGTTCGAGCGTCAGATTGCAGCGCTTCGCGATCTCGACCGTGTTCGCGAGCGCCGACGGAATGTCGGCGAAGAGCGCGCACATCTCGTCCTGCGTGCGGAAATACTGATCGTTCGTGAAGCGCTTCTGACGACGCGGATTGGCGAGAATGTCGCCTTCGGAAATGCACACGCGCGCTTCGTGCGCGGTGTAGTCGTCGGGCGTCATGAACTGCAGCGGATGCGTCGCGACCACGGGCAGCTTCAGCTTCGCGGCGAGCTTGACCGCTTCCTGAACGTAGGCCTGCTCACCCGGCAGACCCGCGCGTTGCAACTCGATGTAGAACGCGTTCGGAAAAAGTGCCGTCCAGCGCTCGGCGTTGCGTTGCGCGCCGGCTGCATTGCCTGCCGCGAGTGCCATGCCGATGTCGCCCGTCTGCGCGCCCGAGAGCGCGAGCAGTCCTTGGGCCAGGCCTTCTTCGAGCCATTCGACCATCACCTCGGCGCGGCCGCGATACTGGTTCGTCAGCCATGCGCGGCTCAACAGCTCGCACAGATTGAGATAGCCCTGCTTGTCGCGCACGAGGAGCAGCAGGCGCGAGGGCTTGTCGCGATCGGCGGGATTCGTGATCCAGACATCGCAGCCCGCGATGGGCTTGACGCCATTACCGCGCGCTTCCTTGTAGAAGCGCACGAGGCCGAACGCGTTGCCGAGATCGGTCAGCGCAAGCGCGCCTTGCCCGTCTTTTGCGGCAGCCTTGACGACGTCGTCCAGCCGCACGATGCCGTCGGCGATCGAGAATTCGGAGTGGACGCGGAGATGAACGAAGCGGGGATCTGACATGGCGGTATTGTACATGCGGGATACACGCGAAAACGGGCGCGGCGAAGCGCGTTGGCCGAACGGATAAGGCCTGCGCGCACGCCCGACATTGCGCACGCGCAAGACCCGGCGACACGGCAGATCGAATCCCGGAGAGCCACGCGCCGTTTGCGGGATAATACGTGTTTTGCGCGCGTTTCATCCGCGCACTTTTTACCCGTTACAGCCGTTTGCGCGTCATCCGATCATGAGCATTCTGAATCTCTCCGCCTACAAATTCGTCACCATCGAGGACGGCCCCGCGTGGCGGCCGCTCGTCACCGAACGCTGCAACGCGCTCGGCCTGAAAGGCACGATTCTGCTGGCGCCGGAGGGCATCAATCTTTTCATTGCCGGTCCGATTGCCGAAGTCCGCGAATTCATCGACTACATTCGGACGGATGCCCTCTTCGGCGGCCGTTTCGCCGATCTGCAGTTCAAGGAAAGCCTCTCCGCGAAGCAGCCGTTTCGCCGCATGCTCGTGAAGCTCAAGCGCGAAATCATCACGATGAAAAAGCCCGCGATCAAGCCGGAACTCGGCCGCGCGCCTTCCGTCGACGCGCCCACGCTGAAAGCCTGGCTCGACCGCGGCCATGACGACGAAGGTCGTCCGGTCGTGATGCTCGACACGCGCAACGCGTTCGAAGTGGACGTCGGCACGTTCGACAACGCGCTCGATTACCGCATCACGAAATTCAGCGAGTTTCCCGAGGTGATCGAGCAAAATCGTGCGGATCTGCAGGACAAGACCGTCGTGTCGTTCTGCACCGGCGGAATCCGCTGCGAAAAGGCCGCGATTCACATGAAGGAAGTCGGCATCGAGCACGTTTATCAGCTCGAAGGCGGCATTTTGAAGTACTTCGAGGAAGTGGGCGGCGCGCATTACACCGGCGAATGCTTCGTGTTCGATTACCGTACGGCGCTCGATCCGAACCTGCAGCCCACCGCGACCGCGCAGTGCTTCGGCTGTCGCGCGGTGGTGTCGGTCGAAGATCAGATGTCGCCGTTCTACAAGCCAGGCGAAACGTGCCCGGCTTGCCATCCCGACGCAAAGGTCAGCCGCGCGGCCTAGAGATCGACAAGAGCCCGATGACCTATCGCGGCCGCTTCGCGCCCTCGCCCACTGGACCGCTGCACGCGGGTTCTCTCGTCAGCGCGCTCGCGAGTTTTCTCGATGCCCGCGCGCACGGCGGAAGCTGGATCGTGCGCATCGAGGATGTCGATGCGCCGCGCACCGTGCCCGGGGCCGCCGATGAAATCCTCGCGACGCTCGCGCATTTCGGTATGCCTTCGGACGAACCGCCGGTCTGGCAAAGCGAGCGCGGCGATGCATATCAGGCCGCGTTCGAACGTCTTCAGGCGGCAGGCTTCATCTATCCCTGCGGCTGCACGCGACGCGAAATCGCGGATTCGCTGGTGCACGCGCACGCGCGCCATGCGACGCTCGCCTATCCGGGAACATGCCGCGGCGGCCTGCATGGCAAGCCCGCGCGCGCATGGCGGCTGCGCGTGCCGGATGGCGATGCGGCGGTCGTTACGTTCGTCGATCGCTGGCAAGGACCGCAAACGCAGAATCTCGCAACCGAGGTCGGCGATTTCGCGCTAAAGCGCGCGGACGGGCTGTGGGCATATCAACTGGCGGTCGTCGTCGATGACGCCGACGCCGGAATCACGCACATCGTGCGCGGCGCGGATCTGCTCGATTCGACCGCGCGGCAGATCTATCTCCAGCGCTGCCTCGGTGTGCCGACGCCGGCTTATCTGCATGTGGCCGTCGTCAACAACGACGTCGGCGAGAAACTGAGCAAGCAGACGGGCGCGGCGCCGCTCGATCGGCACGCGCCTCTCCAGGCGCTCGTCGCAGCGGCGCGGCATCTGGGCATCGATGTCTCGACCGATTCCCTCGACACGTTCTACAGCGCCGCGACGGCCGAATGGGCGAAGCGCTTCGCGCGCTAGATTCGTCGCCCGAAAGCAAAAAAGGCAGCCGCGCGGGCTGCCTTTTTTCGTTCGGCGTCAGGAACTCACGACGACTTGCGCGGCATCCCAAGCCCACCGAGCAACGCCGCGAGCGGCTGTTTCGGCGCGCTTTTGCGCTCGGGTTCGACCGTTTCCTCGTGACGCTTCATCGCCGAAGGCGACGGCTCGTACGGCTTCAGGAAAAATTCGTCGACGGGCTGCTGACGGCCACGCGGGCGATCGTGCGCGCCCGCCGGACGGCGCCGCGAACCAGATTCGTCGCGCGAGGCATGACGATGCTCGGTCCGCTCCGGGCGGCCCAAGCGCTCATCGCGACGCGGCGCCGATCCGTCGCGGCGCGCACGCTGCGTCACTTCGAGAGTTTCGACTTCGAGCGGACGCTTGATCAGTTTCTCGATGTCCGCGAGCTGCTTGCGCTCGTTCGCGCTACACAGCGACAGCGCATCGCCCGACGCACCCGCACGCCCGGTTCTGCCGATACGGTGCACGTAATCTTCCGCGTTGAACGGCAAATCGAAATTGATGACGGCCGGCAACTCGGCGATATCGAGACCGCGCGCCGCGACGTCGGTGGCGACGAGCGCCTCGATCTCGCCCCGCTTGAACGCGTCGAGCGCCTGCATGCGCTCGCCCTGCGTGCGGTCGCCGTGAATCGCCGTCGCAACGATGCCGTCGCGCTCCAGCACGCGCGCGAGCCGGCTCGCGCCGATCTTGCTGTTGCAGAACACGATGACCTGCTTCAACTCGCGCTCGCGAATGAGTTGCGAGACCGCGCCGGACTTGTCGCTTTCATGCACCTCGAAGACGATCTGGCGCACGTTGGTGGCGGTCGAATTGCTGCGCGCGACTTCGATCGTCTGCGGATTGCGCAAGTACGTGGACGCGAGCTTCTTGATTTCCGGCGAGAACGTCGCCGAGAAGAGCAGCGTCTGACGCTCCTTCGGCAACAGATTCAGGATGCGCTGCAGGTCGGGCAGGAAGCCCATGTCCAGCATGCGGTCGGCTTCGTCGAGAACGAGCATCTGCACTTGGCCGAGATTGACCGTCTTCTGCTGCACGTGATCCAGCAGACGCCCGGGCGTCGCGATCAGGATCTCGACGCCGCGGCGCAACGCATCGGACTGCGGGTTCATATCGACGCCGCCGAACACCACCGTGCTGCGCAGCGGTGTGTGCTTCGAGTAAGTCTGCACGTTGGCGGCGACCTGGTCGGCGAGCTCGCGCGTCGGCGTGAGCATCAGCGCGCGCACCGGATGGCGCGCGGGCGAGGCGCTCGTGTTCGCCGAGGGCAGCAGGCGCTGAATGATCGGCAGCGAGAAGCTCGCGGTCTTGCCGGTGCCGGTCTGCGCGGCGCCCATGACATCGCGGCCCGCGAGGACGACCGGAATCGCCTGCGCCTGGATCGGCGTGGGCGTGGTGTAGCCGGACTCGCTCACCGCTTTCAGGATGTCGGCGGACAATCCGAACTGGTCGAACGTCGGCGCGTCGGCCCCTGCGGTGGACGTGTTCGTGGCGGCGGAATCGGACATGGTGACTATATTGGCTTTCGCTAAAGTGCCGCTCGATGCGGCGCGCGTAAAAAATCGGTCGAATCGTTCGGTCGATCGTCGCGACCGGTTGCTTACGCGGATGGGTTTCGTTGGCGCACGCGGCGCATCAATCAGGCACGAAGTGCGCGCTAGACGGGGCGGCCTGTTTCGAGCCTGACTCGCCCGTTCCGGTACGCGAGCCCGCGCTCCGATAGGACACGGCTTCGATGACGCCTTCAAGGCACGCGGCATCGCCGATTTTCTGGAGCGGCGGTTCGCTCGAGGCCCGTGTACCGCTCAAGCCGGCATCGAACGGCGATGCCGGAAAATCCGGAATCCGGTCCGGCAACGATTTCACAGCCGGAAAGCCGCACATTGTAGCACCGCACGCCAGTACGCTCGCGCGGCGCGACAGCGCGGTCCGACCTTCTTCCATCATGCTGCGCGCCTACTTCTTGCGCGCCTCGCAATCCGCGAGCAGGGGCGGCGAGTCCTTCGCGGCCATTTCGTCGTACAGGTTCGCCTGCGAGCCCTTGGTCCACCACGTGTACTGATCGGCGACGTATCTCGCGCCGGATCCCGCGACCACGTTGACGAACAGCAGCTTGCGCCCGTCGACGGTCAGCGCCGCGAAACTCTGACGATTGCGCGTGTTCGTGTACTGCACCGACACGCTTTTGCCGTCCTTGCAGTCGTAGCGGGTCGTCTGCGTCGACGCGGTCTGGATCTGCGGCACGGTGAGCGGCATTGCAAAGGCCGATTGCGTGACGAGCAATGCGAACGTGAGTGCGATGGGTTTCTTCATCATCCGATTTGCGATGGTTTCGAAGTCGATGCGAGCGCAGCGATCACGGATCGATCACGTCCGCGCATGCGTCGGTCGGCGCCGCCGCGACATGCCCAACGACCGGCACGATCTTCAGTCCCGCCGAGGCGATACGGCACGGCGCCGCGGCAAGCCCGCAGCCTGAAAGTCCCAGCGAAACCGCGACGAGCGCGGCCAGTGCTTTCCATATCACGTTCTCGCTCCCGCCGGCGCCTGTGGGCCGGTCATCTGGCCGAAACCGGCCGCACCTTGGACGCCGCGAGTTTCGCGCGCTCGCGCGCCTCGTCGGTGTCGGCCCCCGTCGCCAGCGCGACGCCCATGCGGCGCTTCACGAAGCTCTCCGGCTTGCCGAACAGCCGCACATCCGCGCCCGGCACGGCGAGCGCTTGCGCCACGCCCTCGAACGCGATGCCCGCTTCATCCAGACCGCCGTAGATCACCGCGGACGCGCCCGGCTCGCGCAGGGCGGTATCGACCGGCAAGCCGAGAATCGCGCGTGCATGCAATTCGAACTCGGAGAAGCGCTGCGTCGCGAGCGTGACGAGGCCGGTGTCGTGCGGACGCGGGCTCACTTCGGAGAACCAGACGTCGTCGCCGCGCACGAAGAGCTCGACGCCGAAGAGCCCGCGCCCGCCGAGCGCGGTCGTCACCTTCGCGGCGACATCGCGCGCTTTCTCGAGCGCGGCGGGGCTCATCGCCTGCGGCTGCCACGATTCGACGTAATCGCCCGCGACCTGCACGTGCCCGATCGGATCGCAGAAGTAAGTTTGCGTTTCGCCGCTCGCGGGGTCCGCCGCCCGCACGGTGAGCTGCGTGATTTCGTATTCGAAGTCGATGAAGCCCTCGACAATCACGCGTCCGTAATTCACGCGCCCGCCTGCCATCGCGTAATTCCATGCCGGTTCGACGTCGGCATCGCTGCGCAGCACCGACTGCCCCTTGCCCGACGAGGACATCACCGGCTTCACGACGCACGGAAAGCCGATCTTCGCGATCGCCGCCTTCATCTCGTCGAGCGATTGCGCGAACGCATAGGGCGATGTCGGCAGGCCGAGCTCCTCGGCGGCGAGGCGCCGGATGCCTTCGCGGTTCATCGTGAGCTGCGTGGCGCGCGCCGTCGGGATGACGGTCGCGAGTTTCGCCGCTTCTATTTCGGCGAGCGCGTCTGTCGCGATCGCCTCGATCTCCGGCACGATCAGATGCGGCTGCTCCTTCTCGACGAGCGCGCGCAGCGCCGCGGCGTCGGTCATGTCGATCACGTGCGCACGATGCGCAACCTGATGCCCCGGCGCGTTCGCATAGCGGTCGACCGCGATCACTTCCACGCCCAGGCGCTGCAACGCGATGATCACTTCCTTGCCGAGTTCGCCCGCGCCGAGCAGCATCACGCGGGTCGCGTTGGCGGAAAGCGGCGTGCCGATGCGCCACGCATCAGGACGGATTGAATCGGTCTGCATGAGTGCTCCAGGGATCGATCGGTGACGAGGCCAATAAAGCCGAAAGCGGCGGAATTGGGCGCGATGTTAACACGCAGCGCCGACCGTAACACTCTGCCGTCCGGTCTATTGACAGCGTCCTCGCAAACCGTGTTGACACGAAAATGTCGACGGGAATTCCCGCGCATTGCCGATCGATGACAGCCGCGGACGGTCAAGTCGAACATTTTGTTGCTCGTGGGCGCTAGACAAATAGTAGGACGCGTGCGATACCCTTACGGTTTCGCCTGCTTCAGGATCATCGATGCCCATGCATTTCCTTCGCGCATACGCTCTTCGTTCGGCGCGCTCATCGTCAGGTTTCCTGTCGCGCCGCAAAGCGGCGCTTTCGCTGGCGTCCCGCGCGTGCGCATTCGTCGTCGCGGCGACGGTCGTCTCCGGCTGCGCGCTGCCGAAGCACCCCGATGCGAGCGCGCCGCCCACCGATCCTTATAATCCTGCCGCCACGCAATTACTCGACGACACGCAATGGGAGCTCACGAGCTGGACCGACGCGAGCGGCCAGCCGCGCGCGGTGCCGCACGCGGGCGAGAGCGACGCGCGGCCGATCACGCTCGATTTCTCGACCGCGAATGGTCATCGCCAGGCGAGCGGTTTTTCGGGCTGCAACCGTTTCGCGGGCGCATACGCACTGAAGGACGGCAAGCTCACGTTCGGCCCGCTCGCCGGCACGCGCATGGCGTGCGTGCAGGGTGCGGGCGCCGCGCTGGAGCGGCCCTATCTCGAGGCGCTTGCGCATATCGCGAAAAGCGGCGTGCAGATGAACCCGCCGCAAACGCTGCAACTGACGCTCGACGACGGTCAGGTGCTCATCTTCTCGGCTCGCGCGAAGTGATGTGTTGCGTACATGCGGCACGCGTGTCGTGCCTGCGCGGCGCCCGCGCGGTTGCCGTTAAACTGCTCGATCGAACAGTCCGGCCGGCAGGCGCGGCCGAGTGGCAGTCTCCGGGTCACAACCTGATTCGTTTCACCCAACATTGATTCAATCTCAAGCATGCACATGGTAGTTCTCGGCTGGTTCGGTGCATCGGTCGTCTGGTTTCTTCCGCTCTTCTGGCGCATTGTCAAGCTCGCGCTGCCGGGCAGCGCAGGCGTGCGCGGCCCCGGCACGATCCGCCTCTGGCTCGGCTTTATCGGAGTACTGCTCGCGAGCAGCACGCTGGAAGGCGCGCTCGCAAACTCACTCGAAACGCAGGTGAACATCAACCGCTGCGGGCGCGCGCTCGCCACAGCGTTGAGCGGACCCGCGCATCTGGGCGGCGCAGCCGCGCTCGCGGCAATCGTGCTCGCGATATGCCTGCCGTGGCTGATCGAATTCAGCTGGAGTTCGGTGCTCGCATGGGCGGACGAAGCGTTCGGCTTCGGCCTGCCGCAAAGCTGGCTCACGCCGCGCGAACGCCAAAGCGAGTCGCGACAAAGTTCGCCCAGCCGCGACAAGACTCGCAACAAGGCGGGCAACTGGTTCGAACGGCGCGCGCACGCAAGAGCCGCGCGCGATACGCAGGAACGCGCTCATCGCGCGGAGCGTTTCGATGCGCCGCCGCCGCGCACGTCGCACGACGAGCCGACGCTCGGTCTTCCGACCGCCCCCCGGAGCAGCCGTTATCAGCGGCCGACCGTGTGGCGCCCGCCTTCGAACGGCAAGAGTGCCAAACGCACGTCGATGGCCACCGCGAGCGCCATCGCCACCGCCGAGGCTTACGCGAAGCGCCCCGCGTTCGAGGCGGCCGGTGTCCCGCGTCCGGTGACGCAGATCGAGCCGGTCGCGCCTTCGGACTGGCTGAATCCGTCGGCGTCATCGGCGAATCGCGAGGCCAGCGCGCCGTTCGGGGCGCGTCGGGCGTCCGCGTTCGAACCTTCGGGCTCGGGCTTGCGCGCGTCTGTCGCCGTCGACAAGCCGCGCATGTCCGCGCCGCCGACGCCCGCGCCTCGCATGGATCGCCCGCGCAGTCCGGTGACGTCGATGCCCGCGCAACGGCCGTCAGGCGCGGCGAGCATATCCACGTCCGTCGCGACGGGCGTGAGCGCCGCGCGTAGAACGCCTCTGCCTCAGGCGCCACAGGGCTTCCGACGTGCGCCATCCGTGCATCCCTCCGCGGTCGGTGCGACGCGTGAATTCGCGCCGACACCGCTCGCCGCACCGGCGTTCTCGCGGCCGGCCACACCGCTCGGGCCGCCCACGCCGCCGCCCGCGCCCGAAGCGATTCAGGCGACGTTGCGATCCATCGAGGAGAAAACCGCGCTGTGGACGTCGCTCGCGGGCGCGAGTCTCGCTCGCGGACATGTGGCGATGGCGCGGGCCGGTCAGCCCGACGTTCAGCCGAACGCCGAGGAGGTGAAAGCGTCGACGACAGCCGACGAAGGCATCGTCGGAACGGTGCCCGAACCGCGCATCGAGCCGCAGCCGCAGGTGCCGCCGCCCGAAAAGGCCCGGGAAATCGAAGCGCGCATCGAGCCCGCGGCGCCCGTGCCCGCACCGATCCAGCAATTCGACGCGGCCATCGAGGCTGTGACGCCGCAGCCCGAACGGGTCCGGGAAGTCCTTCCGCACATCGAGCCGATGGCACCCGCGCCCGAAAAGGTCCAGGAAACCGAAGTGCGCATCGAGCCGCCTTTGATCGACGCGCACGTGATCGCCCCCGCGCTTGTCGAGCCGCCGCCGCTCTTCGACTTGCGTCTGCCGGAACCGCCGGCCCCCGCCGAGCCGAACGCGGCCGAGGCAAACGCAACGCAAGCGCCCACGCGCATTCACTTGCCGTCCGAACCGGCACTGCCTCGCCCGGCCGAGACGGCGGCGCTTCCGCCCGTCGCGCGACAGCCGGAACAAGCACAGGACTCGCGCGATCTCGCGCCGACGCCGCCGTGGCTCGACATGCCCGAGTCCCGCGCAGCCCACAGCGAGCCCCCTGCCCCGCCGCTCTTGCGCGTCGCCGACGAGCCGGACGATGTGCTCGACATGCCGGAGGACGAGCCGCAACCCGTCGCCGAGCGCCAGGTCGCCGGCGACGAATTCGCATCGCCGTCGAACATCGTGCGCTTTCCGGTCGTCGCGGCCGCCCCGGTCGTCGCGCCTCCCGTCACGAGTCAGCAGGCCGCGACGCCGCCCTCCTCGCCCGAACCGCGCCCGCCGGTGCGCGGCTCCGCGCCGACCGAGTTCGAGTTCCATGCGCCGCACGCGTCGGCGGTGGAATTGCCGACGCTCGATCTGCTCGAACCCGCGTCCGGCGAAATCGAGCCCGTCTCCGAGGAGCATCTGAACGAAACCGGCCAGTTGATCGAGCAGCGTTTACAAGAATTCAAGGTGCCGGTGACGGTGGTCGGCGCGTCCGCCGGTCCGGTCATCACGCGCTTCGAGGTCGAGCCGGCGCTCGGCGTGCGCGGCAGCCAGATCGTCGGGCTGATGAAGGATCTGTCGCGCGGCCTCGGCCTCACGTCGATCCGCGTCGTCGAAACGATTCCCGGCAAGACCTGCATGGGCCTCGAACTGCCGAACGCGAAGCGCCAGATGATCCGCCTCTCGGAGATTCTCGAGGACGACGTCTATCGAACGTCGAAGTCGAATCTGACGATCGCGATGGGCAAGGACATCGTCGGCAATCCGGTCGTAACGGACCTCGCGCGCGCGCCGCACATGCTGGTCGCGGGCACGACGGGCTCGGGCAAGTCGGTCGCGATCAACGCGATGATCCTCTCGCTGCTCTACAAGGCGAAGCCCGAGGACGTGCGCCTCATCATGATCGATCCGAAGATGCTGGAGCTGTCGGTCTATGAAGGCATTCCGCATCTGCTCGCGCCGGTCGTCACCGACATGAAACTCGCGTCGAACGCGCTCAACTGGTGCGTCGGCGAAATGGAGAAGCGTTACCGGCTGATGTCGGCGGTCGGCGTGCGCAACCTGCAAGGCTTCAACCAGAAGATCCGCAATACCGAGGCCGCAGGCAAGAAGCTCACGAACCCGTTCTCGCTCACGCCCGACGCGCCCGAGCCGCTGTCCACGCTGCCGCTCATCGTCGTGGTCATCGACGAGCTCGCGGATCTGATGATGGTCGCGGGCAAGCAGATCGAGCAGTTGATCGCGCGTCTCGCGCAGAAGGCGCGCGCGGCCGGCATCCACCTGATTCTCGCGACGCAGCGGCCGTCCGTCGACGTGATCACCGGCCTCATCAAGGCGAACATTCCGACGCGCGTGGCGTTCCAGGTCTCGTCGAAGATCGATTCGCGCACGATCCTCGACCAGATGGGCGCGGAATCGCTGCTCGGCGCGGGCGACATGCTGTTCCTTCCGCCCGGAACTGGCTATCCGCAGCGCGTTCACGGCGCGTTCGTCGCGGACGACGAAGTGCATCGCGTGGTCGAGCATCTGAAGCAGTTCGGCGAGCCGGAGTACGAGGAAGGCATTCTGTCCGGCCCGACCTCCGAAGGTGGCGGCGCCCAGGATCTCTTCGGCGAAACACCCGACGCCGAAGCCGATCCGCTCTACGACGAAGCCGTCGCCTTTGTCGTGCGCACGCGCCGCGCGTCGATTTCGTCGGTGCAGCGGCAGTTGCGCATCGGCTATAACCGCGCGGCTCGCCTCGTCGAACAGATGGAAGCGGCCGGCCTCGTCTCGTCGATGAGCAACAACGGCAACCGCGAAGTGCTCGCGCCGCCCGGCCCGGCGGACTGAGCGTTACCAGAGCCGCAGGCGGCGCAGCAGAAAGATGGTGATGGCGGCACAACCCGTCATCACGCCGACCACGATCCAGAACGACGCCGGATCCTTGGTCCCCGGCAAGCCCGCCACGTTCATGCCGAAGATGCCCGTCACGAGCGTGGCGGGCAGCAGCAACGCGGACATGATCGCGAGCCAGAGCAGCTTGCGGTTGATGTCCTCCGACAGCGCCGTGGCGATTTCATCCTGCAACAGCTTCGCGCGTTCGTAGAGACCTTCGAGACCGCCGCCGAGGCCGTTCAACACCTGAATCGCCTGCACGAGCGCTTCCATCGAGCGCGGCTCGGCCCATTCGAGGCGGCGCAATACGAGCTGCGTCAGCGCGTTGCGCTCGGGATCGATGAACCGCTTCACTTCGACGATGCGCCTCCGCACGTCGCCCAGCACCGCGCGGCATCTGGAATGGCTTCCTTCGAGCACGCTTTCCTCGACATCGTCGAGACAATCGCCGATTTCGTCGATGCGGTCCGCGAAGGTATCGTTCAGCGCGCGAATGAGTCCCGCGAAGAGGTCGACGGTATCGCGGAATATCGCGCCTTCGAGGACCGCGTGGCGCAACCGGTCAGTCGATTGCAGCGGCCGTGCGCGCACGGTGATCATGCGATGTTTGTCGACGTAAAAGCGCAGCGCGCCGGTCGCACGGTTCGCTTCGCGCGCGCCGGGCGCGGCCGCATCCGGCGTCTTCGCGACGAGTTCGAGGTCCGCGACGACGCCGTACATGAAGTTCGAACCGATATGCACGCGCGGACGCTTGTCCTCGCCGTTCAGGAATTCGCGCGCGACATCCGGCATCGACGTGACGCCTTCGAGCCAGCCCTCGACGGTGTCGTCGTTCGCCGACAGATGCAGCCACGTCGGGCCATTGCCCGCGACGGAATCGCGCGCTTCGTCCCACGTCAGCCGCAGCGCCTCGCCGCCGGCAAAGCTGAACGCGCTGATGAATCCCGGCGGCGCCGGCTCGTTGCGCTTGAGCGGGCGCTCGCGCGCGTCGAATGGTTGAGTCATGTTCAATCTTGCATTTCCTGCTATTGCCTTTCGGTTTCCTCAGGGCATCTTCAGCCAAATGGGCGCGAAAAGCGCTTCGGAACCGCATCGTACTAGAACTCGTAGCGCCCCCAGAAGAAAGCGACGTCGCCATCGTTCAGGCCGGGGATGTGCGGGATGATCGTCGCCATGACGGACGCGCGCCGGTAGCGTATCGAGCCGATCGGCAGCGCGAGCGGCAGCGGCAGGTAATGAGCGATGTCGCTGCGCGCCGTGCGCCGACGAAGAACCCGCCGCCCGCCTGCAATCCGCCGAGCACCGGTTTCGTGTACCACTGTCGTGCGTAGCCGCCGATCGGTTCGAAGTTGTGATGCGAATCCGAAAAAGCGAACGCGAAGAGGATGTCCTCGTTGCCGTTCGCATCGGTCCAGTGCTTGCCCGCGCCGCCGCCGTATGACCACGGGTTGAGTTCGCTGCGATTGTCGAAGCCATCGATATGCCAGCCGTAACCGGCTATGTAGAGATCCCATGTGCCGTCGTGCGCGACGCGCATCACGCGCTGACACGCCGACGACATCCAGTCCCGCTTGAAATCGCACTCCTTGTTGTCGTCCGCCCGCACCGCGAGCGGCGCGCACAACATCGAAACCATGACCGCCTTGAGCAGTTTCTTTTTCATCGTCGTCGGACAGCATGCCGCGGTGTGGGTCGCGGCTCGTTGGCCGCTCTCGTCGCTCCGACATCGTCACGACGGCGATACGAACTTGAAATCGACCGGCGAGCCAATCGACAGTTGCTTCGGGTCCGACGCGAGCTCACCCGTCTGCGGATCGCGGCGGAAGAAGTACGCGCTGTCGGTTTCCTGATTGCCGACGACGAGCCAGCGCCCGGTCGGATCGATCGCGAATTCGCGCGGCGTCTTGCCGAGCGTCGGATAGCGTTTGACGAACTTCAGACGGCCGTTCTTCGGGTCGACCGAGAACTGGACGAGCTCGTTGGCGTCGCCGCGATTGGTCGCGTACAGGAAGCGCCCGTCCGGCGACAGATGAATCGCCCCGCCGCCGATCTTCCCTCTGAAGCCGGGCGCGATCATCGACGCGATCTGGGCCTGCGTGAGATTGCCGTCGCGGTAATCGAACACGAGCACCGACGCGTTCAGCTCGGTCGTCAGATAGGCGTGCTTGCCGCTCGCGTCGAAGATCAGATGGCGGGGCCCCGAGCCCGCCTTGATCGGCGTGTAGCGCGCTTCGGTCGGACCGAAGAGGCCGCGGCTCGATGCGGACGGATCGGCCGTGTAACGGTAGGCAAACACCTTGTCGACGCCGAGATCCTGCGCAAAGAGATATTTGCCGTCGGGCGAGAACACGGTCGAGTGGACGTGCGAATTGTCCTGCCGTCCCTTCACCGGTCCGCGGCCTTCGTGATGCACGGTCAGCACCGAGCTGCCCACGTGGCCGTCCGAGCCAAGCGGAAAGACCGCAAAGCTGCCGCCCGGATTCGAAGCGACGGAGTAGTTGGCGGTCAGCAGATATTTGCCGTCGGGCGAGAGCGCGAGGTAGCACGGATCATTGCCGTCCGACGAAACGCGGTTGAGAAAGCTCAACTGCCCTGTCGCACGATCGAAGCGAAAGGCGCTCACGCCGCCGCGCTGCGTCGCCGGTCCGTTGTCGCCGGGCAATTCGTTCACTGCATACACGTAATTCCGGTCGCGGCTCACGACGAGATACGACGGATTGACCGTCTGCGCCGACGCGATGCGGGACAGCTCACCGCTGCTCGTGTCGAAACGATACACATAGATGCCTTCGCTCTTGCCGCCGCCCGTATAGGTGCCGATGAGCAGATCGTAGACCTCGCCCGGCGACCCGTTTATCGTGGCCGTGCCGCTCGCCGCACGAGGTGCGGGGGGCGTCGCAGCCGTTTGCGCGAAGGCTTGCGCGGCCGCGAGCGAGAGCATCAGCGCGACGCCTTTCGCCCACGCGATGGGCCTTCCGCGCATCGGGCGCGCGTCTTGCAATACGGACCTGGGCGAATTCGCGCCGCTGGGATGGCTCGGGTGCATGAAACCTCCTCATCGTCTCTTTGCTGCGTGTTATAGGGGCGACGCGCGAGTTCGCCGGCATCGCAAGGCCCAAGGACGTGCGAGAGCAAATTCCGCTCCAAACGGCGTACATCGCCATGGCGAGCGATGGAGTTCGCCGC
Source organism: Caballeronia sp. INML3B (assembly GCF_023631305.1). Taxonomy (NCBI): domain Bacteria; kingdom Pseudomonadati; phylum Pseudomonadota; class Betaproteobacteria; order Burkholderiales; family Burkholderiaceae; genus Caballeronia; species Caballeronia sp. INML3B. Next base: position 53,881 of record NZ_JALQDI010000005.1, on the reverse strand, counting down.
CGAAGTACGCCACGCACGACAGGCCAGCCGACACGATTCGAACCAACAACAGGAGTTGCCGCGATGACTATCCACCTAAGCCTTGGCCCGCTCGTCTCGCTGATCGCCGGGATCCTGATTCTCATCATGCCGCGGTTGCTGAACTTCATCGTCGCGATCTATCTGATCGTGATCGGGCTGATCGGCCTGTTCGGCATGGGATCGGCCCATTTCTGACGGGCGCGCGACTGTCGTTGTGACGCCGATTCACGTCGGCGGTTCCGCGTGCGGCCCTAAACGCGCACGCGCGCGCACGGCCCGACACACGCGCGTGCGCACAGTGTCACGAAAGAAGGACAGGCGTAACGAACGTAGCTTCGTCAGCCGTTAGCAAGTTGATCGAGACGCAGGCGTCCTTGCAGCGACAACGCCCCGACCGAAACGCCGCCGACGCCGAAGCTGTATCGGCTGAAACAGCCGCGTTCCGTGAGGAATGCGGCGGCGGTTTCCATCGCGTTGCGTGACAGACCGAGATGCTTGTGATCGAGCGCGAGAAGTGCCTCCGCATCCGAGACGTGGCTTGCGGCGGAAAGAATGGCGATGCAGTCGGCTTTCGACGGATGGAGCATGGGTTCTGTTCCTCGAAAACGCTACGTTAGGGAGCGGCCGGACAGTGCGCAGAGCAGCTTGCATGGCCCGCGTGCGCATCGCGCCCGGATCATGCGTGAAAGACGCGCGAAAGGCGCAAGCGTTTCAGTGCCTGAAAGTAACAAAGGAAACGGCACCGTGGCCTTTCACGAAACTTCATTCTAAACATCAGGCGAATGCTTTTTCAACGGCGCGCTCGGCGGTTCGCTAGTGCTTTTCCGCCAACGCTGCGCTCGTTGCTGTAGCGCAGGCCGTTGCGCGAGGTCGTCACGCGCGGCCCGGTTTTCTGCTTGCCGCGAACGATTGGGGCAGAATGCGGCCAGAAAGCTGCGTGGCGTGCGTCGCGTCATTCGTCCACGACGCCGCGCTTTGCTCGGGGCACGCGCGTCCCGAACATTTTGCTCAACCCGCGGCGCGTTTCGATTCGACATGCGCCGCCAGCAGGAAGATGTTTCGCTTATGCCAGCACTGATCGAAGACTATGCGATGGTCGGCGACGGCCATACCGCCGCCCTCATTTCCCGCGACGGCTCCGTCGATTGGCTCTGTTGGCCACGGTTCGACTCCGGCGCGTGCTTCGCGGCGCTGCTCGGCACGCCCGAGCATGGCCGATGGCTCCTCGCGCCCGAGATGCCCGACGGCGAAATGCCCGTCACCAGGCGCCGCTATCGCGACGACACGCTGATCCTCGAAACGGATTTCGAAACACCGCAAGGCGCGGTGACGCTCGTCGACTTCATGCCCTTGCGCAACGGGCATTCGGAGCTGGTGCGCATCGTGATCGGCCGACGCGGCACGGTGCGCATGAAAATGGAGCTCGTGTTGCGCTTCGATTACGGCTCGGTGGTGCCTTGGGTCTGCCGCCTGCCCGACGACAGCGGCATTCGCGCGATCGCCGGGCCGGATCTCGCGCTGCTGCGCACGCCGGTCGATCTCGTGGGCGAAAACATGCGCACTACCGCCTCTTTCGACGTGACCGCCGGCGAGCGCGTGCCCTTCTCGTTGTGCTATTCGCAGTCGCATCTGCGCCTGCCGCACGCGTCCGATCCGCATACCCAACTCGCGCGCACCGAGAATCACTGGCGCGAATGGTCGGGGCAAAGCGAGCTCGAGGGCCGCTGGGCGAGCGCGATCCGCCGCTCGCTCATCACGCTCAAGGCGCTCGCCTACGAGCCGACCGGCGGTATCGTCGCTGCGCCCACGACGTCGCTGCCGGAGCAGCTCGGCGGCACGCGCAACTGGGACTATCGCTACTGCTGGCTGCGCGATGCGACCATTACCCTGCTCGCGATGATGCGCGGCGGCTACTACGACGAAGCCCGCGCGTGGCGGGCGTGGCTGGGGCGCGTGATGGCGGGTTCGCCGTCGCAGATCCAGATCATGTACGGCATCGCGGGCGAGCGGCGCCTGCCCGAGTGGGAGATCGCGTGGCTTCCCGGCTACGAGGGCGCGTCGCCGGTGCGCATCGGCAATGGTGCGGTCGATCAGTTGCAACTCGACGTCTACGGCGAAGTGATGAACGCGCTGCACCTTGCGCGCGTCGGCGGCCTTCAAAGCGACGAAACCGCCTGGTCGATCCAGTGCGCGATGCTGCAGCACCTCGACACCATCTGGGAGGAGCCCGACGAAGGCATCTGGGAAGTGCGCGGCGGCCGCCAGCACTTCACGTTTTCGAAGGTCATGGCCTGGGTCGCCTACGACCGCGCGATCAAGTCGGCGGAAAAGTTCGAGCTGCCTGGCCCGATCGACCACTGGCGCGCGATGCGCGCGCGCGTCCGCGCCGAGGTGCTGAAAAAGAGCTGGAATCCGGCGCTGAACTCGTTCACGCAGGCCTACGGCAGCGATGCGCTCGATGCGAGCCTGCTGCTCATCCCGTTGCTCGGCTTTTTGCCGCCAAACGATCCGCGAGTGACCGGAACCGTACATGCGATCGAGACCAATCTGACGCACGATGGCCTCGTCAAGCGTTATCACACCGCCGAAGTCGCGGACGGGTTGCCGCCCGGAGAAGGCACGTTTCTGGCTTGTAGCTTCTGGCTGGTCGACAATCTGGCGCTGCAGGGCCGGATCGATGAAGCGCACGCCATGTTCGAGCGCCTCGTCGGTCTCGCGAACGACGTCGGGCTGCTGGCCGAGGAGTACGACACGGTGGCGAAGCGCATGGTCGGGAATTTTCCGCAGGCCTTCACCCACGTGGCGCTGGTGCACACCGGGATGAACCTGATGCGTCACGAGCAGGAGATGGCAAAGGCAACGGGCCAGCCATCCGGCTCAGGCAATCACGACGAGCCGGAAGCGCAAGCCGAGATCGATGCTGCGACAGGAAAGTCTTAAATAACTGTTTTGTTTGGTGAAATTGGTGTTTGCCGGTTATATTGTTGCAATGCACAAATAATAAGTTACAGCGATCTGTTGTTTCCAGGCCGGCAAATTCGACCGATCGGTTGAAATCAATGCTTAATGCGCGGAAAATCTTGCCCGCGCCGGGTCAAGGTTGTCCGAGCGTCGGTATTGCGCGGTTGGTAGTGCGGGAAACGCAGGCGGGAAACGCAGGCAGGAAACGCAGGCAGGAAGCATCGCAGTAAAGACAGTGCCCCGGCAGCATGGCAACAACTCGCCACGCTGCGGGGGGTCATCGAATGCCGTTGATGTTCATCGCCGGATGTATTGCCGGGATCAACGGGCGTACCGGTTCCACCGGAGTTACTGGGGCAACCATGCTCTATCAAATTCACGAATTCCAGCGAGCAATGCTGTCTCCCCTCACAGCATGGGCAGAGGCCGCATCGAAATCTTTCGTCAATCCGGCCAGTCCGCTCGCCTATATTCCCGGCTCGAGTCGTCTGGCCGCGGGTTACGAGTTGCTCTACCGGCTCGGCAAGGACTACGAGAAGCCAGAGTTCAGCATTCATCAGATCGTCAAGGACGGGCATAACATCCCGATCGTCGAGCAGACCGTGATCGAGAAGCCGTTCTGCCGTCTCTTGCGCTTCAAGCGCTTCGCCGACGACAGCGCCACCGTCACCAAGCTGAAGAACGAGCCGATCGTGCTCGTGTGCGCGCCGCTCTCGGGTCACCACTCGACACTGCTGCGCGACACGGTGAAAACGCTGCTGCAAGACCACAAGGTCTATATCACCGACTGGATCGACGCGCGCATGGTGCCGATCGAGAACGGCCCGTTCCATCTGGACGATTACGTCGAGTACATTCAGGAGTTCATCCGCCACATCGGCGCGAAGGATCTGCACGTGATATCCGTGTGTCAGCCGACCGTGCCGGTGCTCGCCGCCATCTCGCTGATGGCGAGCCGTGGCGAAGACACGCCGCGCACGATGACGATGATGGGCGGCCCGATCGACGCGCGCCGCAGCCCGACGTCGGTCAACTCGCTCGCGAACGAGCACTCTTACGGATGGTTCGAGAACAACGTCATTTACACGGTGCCGGCGAATTATCCGGGCGTCGGACGCAAGGTTTATCCGGGCTTTCTGCAGCATGCGGGCTTCGTCGCGATGAATCCGGAACGCCACCTCACGGCCCATTGGGACTTCTATCAAAACCTGCTGCGCGGCGACGATGACGACGCCGAGCAACATCGCCGTTTCTACGACGAATACAACGCCGTGCTCGACATGGCCGCCGAGTATTACCTCGAGACGATCCGCATCGTGTTCCAGGAGTTCCGGCTCGCAGAAGGCACCTGGGAAGTCAACGACGAACTCGTGCGTCCCCAGGACATCAAGCACACTGCACTCTTCACGATCGAAGGCGAGCTCGACGACATCTCCGGCAGCGGCCAGACGCGCGCCGCGCACGATCTGTGCACCGGCATTCCGGCGAAGCACAGGCGGCATTTCACGGCGGAGAAGGCCGGCCACTACGGCATCTTCTCGGGCCGTCGCTGGCGCACGATGGTGTATCCGCAGCTGCGCGAGTTCATTCTCGAGCACGACAAGACGCCGAAAACGGAAGCGGTGCCCGCGTAAGTGCGCGCGCGGCGGGACCGATTCCATCGCTCGAATAAAGACGTCGCGCCTTGCAGAAGGCGCGACGTCTTTTCTTTGACAGCGTCCGATCAGCGGCGTGTCAGATAAGCCAGCAGCAATTCGGTGTTCATGCGGACGATCTGCTCGCGCTGGCCCGGCTCGTTGAAATCGAGCCCGAAACTCGCTTCGAGCGTGAATCGGTTCGAGACAATGTAATAGCCGAGTCCCGACAGTACGATGTAGAGCTTGAGCGGATCGACGTCGGTGCGAAACAATCCTGCCTTTTGGCCACGATCGAGAATGGCCGTGAGCGTCGTGACCATCGGCGAAATGAGTTCGCGGATTCGATTCGAACCTTTGATATATCTCGCCTCATGCAAATTTTCGTTATTGATGAGGCGCAGCAATTCCGGGTGATCCCGATAGTAATCCCAGACGAAATGCGCAAGACGCGTCATTGCTTCGATGGGCGCGACGCCGTCGAGTTCGAGCGTACGCTCGGCATCGACGAGCGCGGCAAGGGCATGTTCGAGCACGGCGGTGAATAACTGCTCCTTGCTACCGAAGTAGTAATAGAGCATGCGTTCATTGGTCTCCGCCCGGCGTGCGATCTGATCGACGCGGGCGCCGAACAGACCTCCGGCAGCGAACTCTTCTGCGGCGGCAAGTAAAATACGGCGCCGGGTGCCTTCAGGATCTCTTTTGATTTTCGGCTGATTCATGGTGGCATGACTCGGGAGCCGCGTTGCCGGATTAGCGTCACGCGGCCCGCATTGGGGTACATGACGTGAACGGGCGCTGCCCATGGTTATTGGGAAACACCGTCCTGCGGTCAAACGGAAAAGCGCTTCGATTATGCGCACATCGAAGGACATTGGCAATTGGGATTGAAAGCCATTCGCCACGACGGTTGACGACTTCGGCGATAATGTCGGTCAAAGCCGAGCGCGTGCCGGAAAGCGGGACACGCGCCGAACAGGCAGCGTGCCGTCGTCGTGTACGCCGAAGCGTTTTCTCGCATCGAAGCGCGGCGTGATCACAGCGACGCCCTTCGCCCGCGTCGCGCACATGCTGCGCCAGTCCCCAAGGCATCATCGCAATTCCTCGTGACCGCAACCGTTCCCAAGACGCTCGCCGAGCGCATCGAAGATCTGCTGCCGCAGACGCAATGCACCAAGTGCGGCTATCCGGCCTGCCGACCGTATGCCGACGCCATCGCCGCGGGCGAGGCGAACTACAACCAGTGCCCGCCGGGCGGCGCCGAAGGCGTCGCGCGACTGGCCGCCTTGCTCGGCAAGCCCAATATTCCGCTCGACACGACGCACGGCCTCGAACGCGCGCGGCCCGTCGCCGTGATCGACGAGAACGCGTGCATCGGCTGCACGCTGTGCATGCAGGCGTGTCCGGTCGATGCGATCGTCGGCGCGGCGAAGCAGATGCACACGGTCATCGCGCAGCTGTGCACGGGCTGCGATCTGTGCGTGCCGCCCTGCCCCGTCGATTGCATCGCGATGGTGCCCGTCACCGGCGAGCGCACCGGCTGGGATGCCTGGAGCCAGGACGAAGCCGATGCGGCGCGCGCACGGCACGACCGCCGCGTCGCGCGTCTCGAACGCGAGCGCGCGGCTGCGGAAGCGCGGGCAAGCGCGCGTCAGGCAGCGCGCGCCGCACAAGCGGACCAGCCAGCGCCCGAAGCGCCGCCAGCGCAAGCGGCCGCGCCCGCTGCCGCGCCAGCCGCGAGCGACGATCCGGAAGCGAAGAAACGCGCGATCATCCAGGCCGCGCTGGAACGCGCGCGTAAAAAGAAAGAAGAGATGGCGAAGCTCGGCGCGGGTCCCAAAAACACGGACCACGTCAGCGCCGCGGTGCAGGCGCAGATCGACGCCGCCGAGCAACGCCGACGCCGTCTCGGTCTGACGGACGACGAAAACGCGTCCCATCCCGGCGAGCACGATCGCAGCGACAAACCCGCGTGAGAACGGACATCGAATCATGAACGCCACGAAGCGCCGCGCCATCTACGAGACGCTGCAAAGCCTGAATCCGCATCCGACGACGGAGCTCGAATACACGACGCCGTTCGAACTGCTGATCGCCGTGATGCTGTCCGCGCAAGCGACCGACGTCTCCGTCAACAAGGCGATGCGCAAGATGTTTCCTGTGGCCAATACGCCGGCGGCGGTGCTCGCGCTCGGCGAAGAAGGCGTATCGGAATACATTCGCACGATCGGGCTTTACCGCACGAAGGCGAAGAACGTGATCGCGACGTGCCGCATTCTCATCGATCAATACGGTGGTGAGGTGCCCGACAATCGCGAGGCGCTCGAAGCGCTGCCGGGCGTCGGACGCAAGACGGCGAACGTTATCCTGAACACGGCGTTCGGGCAGCCGACGATCGCCGTCGATACGCACATCTTCCGCGTCGCGAATCGCACGGGGCTCGCGCCGGGCAAGGACGTGCGCGCGGTCGAGACCGCGCTCGAGAAGTTCACGCCGAAAGAGTTTCTGCACGACGCGCATCACTGGCTGATCCTGCACGGCCGTTACGTGTGCAAGGCGCGCGTTCCCGAGTGCTGGCATTGCGCGATCGAGCCGCTCTGCGAATATCGGCCGAAGACGCCTGCGCCGGTCGAATGAGCCGGTTTTGGCGGACCGGGTGCGCCGCGGTCTACAATAGCGGGTTCGGAAACCCGCAATCGAATCAATACGTTATGTTCAACCCCAGCCGCGACGAAGTTCGCCATTTCTTCACCGAAACCTGGCGCAAAGAACGCGCCGGCGAGATTTTGACGCCGCTCGAAAGCATGGCCGCCGACTGGATCGGCGAGCATCCCGAATATCACGACGCGCTCGTGAATCCCGATTCTCGCGAGGCCGATTACTCGCCCGATCGCGGCCAGACCAATCCGTTTCTGCATCTGTCGATGCATCTTGCGATCAGCGAGCAATTGTCGATCGATCAGCCGCCGGGCATCCGCCGCGCGCACGACAAGCTGGTCGCGCGCCTGGGCTCGCCGCATGACGCGCAGCACGCGATCATGGATTGCCTCGGACAGGTGATCTGGGAAGCGCAGCGCTCGGGCACGCCGCCGGATACGGACGCCTACCTGGGGCTGATCGAGCGTCGTGCTTCGCGCGACTGAGCACGCGAAAACACCGCCGCCAAATGAAAACACCCCGCTTGCAAAGCGGGGTGCTGTCTGCTGACGAGACCTCGAAGCCGCGCGCTTACTTCTTCAGCACGAGACTGCCGTCGAGCGATTCGATATACGCCGCGAGATCCTTCAGATCGCTCTGCGACAGGCTCTGCACCTGCGCCGCCATGATGGCGTTGTTGCGGCCGAAGTTCGGGTTGTTGCCGCCGATCTGATACTGGCGCAGCGCCCAGTAGATATAGCTCGCATGCTGGCCTGCGAGCCGCGGATACTCGCCGCTCACCGGCTTGTTGAGCCCGGGGCCGTGGCAGGCCGCGCAGTTGTGGCTGTCGGACAGCGCCTTGCCGTTGCTCACATCGGCCGCGTGCGCCGCGCCGACCGTCATGCCGATGAGCGCCGCTGCCGCGCATGCTGCCTTGAAGCTGGTGTGAAGTGCCTTGGAGGGCTTCATGGATTCTCCTTCCCGTTATCGCTTTGCCGTGTCACGCGCGGATCACTTGTCGGGATTGTTCTTCGATTGGGGAGTCTGCGCGGCATAGTACGCGGCGATATCGGCGATGTCCTGATCCGACAGCGTCGTCGCGATGGCGCGCATCGTGTCGAAATGACGGTCGCCCTTCTTGTAGGCGTGCAGTGCATTGGCGATGTACTGCGCGTTCTGGCCGCCCAGCATCGGCACTTCGTAGACTTCGGGGTACGCGGTGCGATAGCCGGGGATGCCGTGGCAGCCGATGCACATCGCGACCTTGCCCTCTGCGGCCTTCGCGTTGCCGACGACGTCGGCCGACGCCTGGGTCGCGAAGCCGGCGAGACCGGACAGCGCTGCAATCACGGCACATTTGCCGACGAAATTGTTCATAGCTCTTCTAACCTGGCTTGAGGGGAAATCCGGCGCTCCAAAGGCCGCGGCCCGCGCCGAGCGCTTACAACCTTCTCGGGACTGTTTGCTGCTACAGGGTCTGTCGCCACGCAGGCCAAAAAAATCGCGCTAATTGTACCGCGCGACCTACCCCCCGTCCACACGCGAACCGCGCCGAAGCCCTGCTGGCAAGGGGAATCGGCTGAAAAGCAGTCACGTGGCCTGCGACAATTCGTCCCTGTACACGCGATGAACCCGCTTGCGCGCACGCTGCACACGCGTTCGGCACGCTGCGGCAACCCGCCGATGGAGCGGCTCAAACGATACCCGGCGCGCCTCAATGCCGAAAGGTCTTCTGACTTATACTGGGATTTTTTTCCTGACCGGATCTTCGTCATGCGTTTCGAAGGCTCATCGCAATACGTCGCAACCGACGATCTCAAGCTCGCGGTGAACGCCGCGATGACGTTGCAACGGCCGCTGCTCATCAAGGGCGAACCCGGCACCGGCAAGACCATGCTCGCGGAAGAAGTCGCGGGCGCGCTCGGCATGCCGCTCCTGCAATGGCACATCAAGTCGACGACCAAGGCGCAGCAAGGCCTCTACGAATACGACGCGGTCTCGCGCCTGCGCGATTCGCAACTCGGCGACGAGCGCGTGAAGGACATCCGCAACTACATCGTCAAGGGCGTGCTGTGGCAGGCGTTCGACTCGGACCAGCAGAGCGTGCTGCTCATCGACGAAATCGACAAGGCGGACATCGAATTTCCGAACGATTTGTTGCGCGAACTCGACCGCATGGAGTTCTACGTGTACGAGACCCGCGAGCTCGTGAAAGCGAAGCACCGGCCGCTCGTCATCATCACGTCGAACAACGAGAAGGAACTGCCGGACGCGTTCCTGCGCCGCTGCTTCTTCCATTACATCCGGTTCCCGGATGCCGAGACGATGAAGGCGATCGTCGAGGTGCACTTCCCGAACATCAAGCAGGATCTGCTCGCCGCCGCGATGCAGAGCTTTTTCGAGCTGCGCGGCGTGTCGGGACTCAAGAAAAAGCCGTCGACGTCCGAACTGCTCGACTGGCTCAAGCTGCTTCTCGCCGAAGACATTCCGCCCGAAGCCCTGCGCTCGTCCGATCAGAAGCAGATCGTCCCGCCGCTGCACGGCGCGCTTCTGAAGAACGAACAGGACGTCGCGCTGTTCGAGCGTCTGCTCTTCATGAACCGCAACCATCGCTAAAGAAATGAGCCGCTGGATCGAACCCGTCACACTGGAAGGCGAGCATGTCAGGCTCGTGCCGCTCACGGCCGGTCATGAACAGGCGCTCACGGCCGCCGCGAGCGACGGCGAATTGTGGAAGCTCTGGTACACGTTCGTGCCCTCTCCCGACAAGACGCGCGGTTACATCGACACCGCGCTCGACATGCGCGAGCGCCTCGGCGCGCTTGCGTTCGCGGTGATCGATGCGAAGACGGGCGATGTCGTCGGTTCGACGCGGTACTTCAATGTCGACGAAGCGAATCGGCGGCTGGAGATCGGCCATACGTGGTACGCACGACGCGTGCAGAAGACGGCGCTCAACACCGAAGCCAAGTTGCTGCTGCTGACGCACGCGTTCGAGAAGCTCGATGCCATCGCGGTGGAGTTCCGCACGCATTTCATGAACCACGCGTCGCGCGCCGCGATCGCGCGGCTCGGCGCAAAGCAGGACGGCATCCTGCGCAATCATCAGATCGGCCGCGATGGCGTGCTGCGCGATACCGTCGTGTTCTCGATCATCCAGTCGGAGTGGCCGGCGGTGCGCGCCAATCTGACCTACCGGCTCGACCGCTGAAACCCGTCACGATGGAGAGCGCGCCATGCTGATCGACTTTTTCTACTCGCTGCGCGACGCGAAGCTGCCCGTCTCGGTGAAGGAATATCTGACTTTGCTCGAAGCGCTGAAGGCGCAGGTGATTTCGCCGTCGCTCGACGAGTTCTACTTCCTCTCACGCATGACGCTCGTGAAGGACGAGAAGTACTTCGACAAGTTCGATCGCGCGTTCGGCACGTACTTCCACGGCGTGACGCAGCTTCCCGACGAAGCCTTCGACATTCCGCTCGACTGGCTCAAGAAGCGCCTCGACCGCGAATTCACCGCGGAGGAAAAGAAGCGCATCGAGGCGCTCGGCGGCCTCGACAAGCTCATGGAGCGTCTGAAAGAGCTGATGGACGAGCAGAAGGAGCGCCACGAAGGCGGCAACAAGTGGATCGGCACGGGCGGCACGTCGCCCTTCGGGCACGGCGGTTATAACCCGGAAGGCATTCGTATCGGCGGGGAATCGTCGGGGAATCGAACCGCCGTGAAGGTGTGGGACGAGCGCGCGTACAAGGACTACGACGATCAGGTCGAAATCGGCACGCGCAATATCAAGGTCGCGCTGCGTCGCTTGCGGCGCTTCGCACGCGAAGGCGCGGCCGAAGAGCTCGATCTGCCCGACACCATCCGCAGCACCGCCGCCAACGCGGGCTGGCTCGACCTCAAGATGGTTCCAGAGCGTCACAACAACGTGAAAGTGCTGATGCTGCTCGATGTCGGCGGCTCGATGGACGATCACATCAAGCGCGTCGAAGAACTCTTTTCGGCGGCGAAGGCGGAGTTCAAGCATCTCGAGTTCTACTACTTCCACAACTGCGTGTACGACTATCTGTGGAAGCACAATCGGCGACGTCACACCGAACGCACGCCGACCTTCGACGTGCTGCACAAGTTCACGCCCGACTACAAGCTGATCTTCGTCGGCGACGCGACCATGAGTCCCTACGAAGTGCTGCAGCCTGGCGGCTCCGTCGAATACAACAATGCCGAAGCGGGCGCGGTGTGGTTGCGCCGGCTCGCCGATCAGTTTCCGCATCACGCGTGGCTCAATCCCGAGCCCGAGCGGCTATGGGAATACCGCCAGTCGATTTCGGCGATCCGCAATGTCCTCGGCAATCGCATGTACCCGCTCACCATGGCGGGCCTCGAAACCGCCATGCGCGCGTTGTCGAAATAAAACCAATAGAACCAGCATGAAAGCCTCTCCCACGGCGCCCGTCGCGCTGCGTCCCTTCTTTGACTCGTCCCTCTCGACCATCGTCGCCGGCTTCGTCGCAATGATGACCGGCTACACCAGTTCGCTCGTGCTGATGTTCCAGGCGGGCCAGGCCGCGCATCTCAGCAACGCGCAGATTTCGTCGTGGATCTGGGCGCTCTCGATGGGCATGGCGGTCTGCACCATCGGGCTGTCGCTGCGCTATCGCGCGCCGATCGTCGTCGCGTGGTCCACGCCGGGCGCGGCGCTCCTCGTGTCGTCGCTGCCGAACGTCGCGTATGCCGATGCGATCGGCGCGTTCATCGTCTGCGCGGTGCTTCTGAGCGCAGTCGGTCTCACCGGCTGGTTCGACACGCTGATGAAGCGCATTCCGTCGGGCATTGCCGCCGCCTTGCTCGCGGGCATTCTCTTCGAGATCGGCATCGAGATCTTTCGCGCCGCCGGGCACCGGACCGCGCTCGTCATCGCGATGTTCTTCACGTATCTCACGGCCAAGCGCTTCGTGCCGCGTTACGCGATTCCCGCCACGCTCATCGCAGGCATCGCGATCGCAGGCGGGCTCGGGCTGCTCGACTTCACGCACTTTCACGTCGCGCTCGCGCATCCGGTTTTCACGATGCCCGCGTTCTCGCTCGCCGCGGCGATCAGCATCGGCATTCCGCTTTTCGTCGTCGCGATGGCGTCGCAGAACGTACCGGGCATCGCCGTCCTGCGCGCCGACGGCTACACGACGCCCTCCGCCCCGCTCATCTCGACGACCGGCATCGCGTCGCTCGTTCTCGCGCCGTTCGGCTCGCACGGCGTCAATCTCGCGGCCATCACCGCCGCGATCTGCACCGGCCGCGAGGCGCACGAGGAGCGCGACAAACGCTACACGGCGGCGGTCTGGTGCGGCATCTTCTATCTGATCGCGGGCACGTTCGGCGCGACGATCGCCGCCCTGTTCGCGGCATTTCCGAAGGAACTGGTCGTGTCCGTGGCCGCGCTCGCGCTCTTCGGCTCGATCATGAGCGGTCTCACCAACGCGATGCAGGACGCGCGTCAGCGCGAGCCCGCGCTCGTCACGTTCATGGTGACGGCATCGGGCCTCTCGCTATTGTCGATCGGCTCCGCATTCTGGGGATTGATCGCGGGCGTTTTGACACATTTCGTGCTCAATGCCAGACGATCCTGACGCGGCCTACAATGACGGAATCGGCCCCGATTTCAGGCCGGTTCTCCGCAATACATTCGTATTTCCGTCATGGCCTTGATCGACAAACTGCTGGCGCGCTCCACGCCGCCCGGCGCCACCCAGAAACGCAAGACAATCGTGCGCGTGCTGCTCGACGACGCCGGGCACGTCCAGGACGTCGTCCTAAAACTGAGTTGCGGCGATCCGGCGAAGGACGCCCACGCGCTCGACGAAGTCCGCAAGATGCGCTTCGCACGGGGTCAGCTCGGCTCGGGCACGGTGCGGCGGTGGCACGAGCTCGCCTACGCGGCCGACTGAAAGGCGTTTGAACGCGCAGTCTCGCGCCCGGTCGAAAACCGGCGCACACGGTATCAGCGCGCTCGCCACGCTCGGGACTAGAATGGGAGAATGACATTCAGGGGCGCGCCGCGCGAAGAGGTCGCCGCACGGCGTCGCAATCATGGGCAATCCGCGGGTTGGTTACCGCAATTTGACAAGGCGCAACGCGTCTGAGACTCCACATGACATCCGCTCTCGACCAGCTCAAGCAGTACACGACCGTCGTCGCCGACACGGGCGACTTTCAGCAATTCATTCAGTTCAAGCCGCAGGACGCGACCACGAATCCGTCGCTGATCCTGAAGGCCGTCCAGAAGGACGATTACAAGCCGCTGCTCGAAAAGACCGTCAAGGAGCACGCGAAGAAGCCGATGCCGCAGATCATCGACAATCTGCTCGTGGCGTTCGGCACCGAGATTCTCAAGATCATTCCGGGCCGCGTGTCCACCGAAGTCGACGCACGCCTCTCGTTCGATACGAAAGCGTCGATCGACAAGGCGCACGACATCATCAAGCTGTACGAGAACGCGGGCATCAGCCGCGATCGCGTGCTCATCAAGCTCGCGTCGACGTGGGAAGGCATCCGTGCGGCCGAGGTGCTGCAGAAGGAAGGCATCCACTGCAACATGACGCTGCTCTTCTCGCTCGCGCAGGCGGTCGCGTGCGCCGAAGCGGGCGCGCAACTGATTTCGCCGTTCGTCGGCCGTATCTACGACTGGTACAAGAAGTCCGCCGGCGCGGAATGGGACGAAGTGAAGAACGGCGGCGCGAACGATCCGGGCGTGCAGTCGGTGCGGCGCATCTACTCGTACTACAAGAAGTTCGGCTACAAGACCGAGGTCATGGGCGCGAGCTTCCGCACGGTGAACCAGATCACCGAGCTCGCCGGCTGCGACCTGCTGACGATCAGCCCGGACCTCCTGAAGAAACTCGCCGACAGCAACGACCGCGTCGAGCGCAAGCTCTCGCCGGAAGCGGTGAAGAACGAGAACGTGGAGAAGATTGCCGTCGACGAGCCGACCTTCCGCTTCCTCGTCAACGACGACGCAATGGCAACCGAAAAGCTCGCGGAAGGCATCCGCGCATTCGCCGCCGATGCGATCAAGCTCGAGAAGCTGATCACCGCGCTTCAATGACGCATGCATGAAGTAACCGCACGTCGCGCCGGAAGATTGGTGCGACGTGCGGTTTTTTCTATTTCGCTGCCTATTGACGTAATTTGACGGTTTCCGAGTCAACGTGGGACCCCGTTGCAATAGACTTTCGAGCTTTGGCGGCATGTCCGCTTCATATGCACGGAGTTACCGGTCATGCAACTGGACACCTATCTCTTCTATAACGGCGATTGCGCTGCGGCGCTCGAACTCTATCAGGCAGCATTCGGCGCGCAGATCGCCACGCTGGTCCGCTTCCGTGACGCACCGGACGGCGGCAACGCACCGCCCGACTGGCAGGACAAGATCATGCACGCGGTGTTTTGCGTGGGCCCGAACGCGATCATGGTCTCGGACGGCCGCTACGGTCAGCCGCGCAAGGACTACTCGGGCTTCACGCTGTCGATCGCCGCGGAGGACGCGCAATCCGGCGAGCGCATTTTCAACATGCTCGCCGAGGGCGGCAACATCCTGACGCCGTGGCAATCCACGTTCTGGACGCAAGGCTTCGGCATGCTGACGGATCGTTTCGGCGTGCCGTGGCTCATCAATGTGGTGCACGAAGGCGAAGCACGGACGGCCTGAGTGGTCATCGCTTCATCGCGTCATCAATTCATGGATTGAGCGCTCGCGCGCCTTCGATATTCCACTGCCGCTCGATTTCCGACAGACGCAGCCGCAGGCGATCCACCTGCTCCACGAAACGCATCGCGAGCCAGTGCATGCCCTGCGTCGTCGCGTTTCCGTCGTCGTCCGGGCATGGCGGCACGCCCGGCGCATCCACTGCGCGGTACAACAATCCCACGCGCCCGAAGCGCAACGCGCGAGCCATCTGCAGAAGCTGCTGGCGCACCGCGTACTCGCCCGGCGAGCACGCGATCGCGAAGCGGCTAGGCGTGGCGCTCGCGACTTCGGGCATCGACATGACCAGCATTTCCAGCGCCGCGAGAATCGAGCGGTGCAGCCGCTGGATCTCTTCGAGCCGGGTCATCGGCACATCGGTTTCCTTCGCGACCGACTCCATCAGCCCGCGCGATTGCACAAGCCGCTGGCTCATCGCGTAGAAGCGCCGCGCGGTTTCCTCCGCGAGAAGCGGCGTACCGTCGAGCAAGGCGCCGTAGAGCCTTGCGCACTCGCGCAGATTGTCCGCGAGCCGGTATCGCCAGGAATACGTCGCGTATTGCGGCAGGACGAAGGAAAAGCCGAGCGCGATGACGACGCCGATCATCACGTTGGCCGTGCGCCACAATCCGGTGGAAAGCGGCAGGTCGCCGTGGCCGGACACGATGACCATGGTGATTGCCGTGAGCAGCGCGACGTAGCCCGCCTTGCCGATCGCATAGTAGGCGCAGCCGCCCGCGATCACGCACATCAGCACGAAGAACACCATCACGGAGCCGGTGAGCATCTGCGCGAGGATGAGCACGAGTCCGAAGAACGCGCCGAGCGCCGTGCCCACCGCGCGCTCGCCCGCCTTCTTGCGGATGTTGCCGTAGTGCTGCAATCCGCCGATCACGACGAGCACCGATACCGACGCCCATACGCCGTGCGGCATGTCGATGCCCGTCGTGACCGCGATCGACACCGCCATCGCGAGCGCGACGCGTACCGCATGAATCACGTTCGCGTGCCGGTAGCGGAAGTACGGCGACGTAATCGAATGAAGCAGGCGCGCGAGACGGCTGCGCCTGAGTGACGTCGATGTCGGAGAAAGCATGGTTCGCTCACCTCGATGAACACGCACGCCCGTCGAACAAAGGCTGCCGGAAAACGAAACGCCCGTAACGGCCGGATGGCTGTTACGGGCGTTTTACCAGCTTTTCGCGCGCCGCGCCGGGCACGTGCGCGTGCGCGATCGGTCGGAATCAGCCTTCCACGATATCCAGATAGTCTTCCGGACGCGTGCGGTCGTCCGAGCGCTTGAGGCCCAGCACGCGCACGAGCAGGCTCACGACGATCGAGACGATCAGATTCGCGATCAGCGCCCACACCGCCGCGTAGCCCGGCACGACATAGCCGAACAGATGCAGCGGGTAGATCGAGCCCTTCAGTTGCAGCGACACGGCCATCCACGTGCCGACGCCGATGCCCACCGCCCAGCCGAGCAGCAAGCCGCGATGATCGAGCACACGCGTATAGAGGCCGAGCACGAGCGCGGGCAGCGTCTGGATGATCCAGATGCCGCCGAGCAGTTGCAACTGGATCGCGTAGGTCAGCGGCAGCGCGAGAATGAAGACCACCGCGCCGATCTTCACGATCAGCGACACGAGCTTCGCGACGTTCGTTTCCTGCTCCGGCGTCATCGACGTATTGACGAACTCGCGATGCACATTGCGCGTGTAGAGGTTCGCCGCCGCGATCGACATGATCGCCGCCGGAACCAGCGCGCCAATGCCGATCGCCGCGAACGCAACGCCCACGAACCACGACGGGAAGTAGTGCAGGAAAAGCGCCGGCACCGCGAAGTTCGCGCCATATGCCTTGAAGTACGACGCGTACTCGGGCATGTCCTTCACGCCCGATGCCAGCGCCATGTAGCCGAGCAGCGCGAGCAGGCCGAGCACGAGCGAGTATGCCGGCAGCAGCGACATGTTGCGGCGGATCGTGTTGCCGGAGTTCGACGAGAGAATCGCCGTCACCGAGTGCGGGTACAGGAAGAGCGCGAGCGCGGAGCCGACCGCGAGCGTCGCGTACGCGCTGTAGCCGTTCAGGCTCGCGGCATCGGGCGCTTTCAGGAGCAGCTTCTCGGGCGGCACGACGCTGAATATATGGCCGAAGCCGCCGAGCTGCGCCGGAATCACGATCATCGCGGCGATGATCGTGATGTAGATCAGCACGTCCTTCACCACCGCGATCATCGCGGGCGCGCGCAGGCCCGACGTGTACGTGTACGCAGCGAGAATGGCGAACGCGATGATGAGCGGCAGATCGCCGACGAAGCCTTGCGTCGAGAACCCGAGCGCGCCGATCACCACTTCGATGCCGACGAGCTGCAGCGCGATGTACGGCATCGTCGCGACGATGCCCGTCACCGCGACGGCGAGCGCGAGCATGCGGCTGTTGTAGCGCGCGTGCACGAAGTCGGCGGCGGTCACATAGCCGTGACGCTTCGCGATGCTCCAGAGCTTCGGAAACACGACGAACGCGAACGGATAGATGAGGATGGTGTACGGCAACGCGAAGAAGCCCGTCGCGCCCGCGCCGAACACGAGCGCCGGCACCGCGACGAACGTATAGGCGGTGTACAGATCGCCGCCGAGCAGGAACCACGTGACGATGGTGCCGAAGCGGCGCCCGCCGAGGCCCCATTCGTCGAGCTGGGCGAGATCGCCCTTACGCCAGTGCGCGGCGATGAAGCCGAGAATCGTGACGCCGACGAAGAAGAGAACGAAGACGAAGGTTGCGGTGGCGTTCATCATCGCGCACCTCCGTTCTTTCGTCCCGAGGGCAGCGCCTTCGTCTTCTTATAGACGACGGCGGTGATGACCGCGCTGATCAGCACCCACAAGAGCTGATACCAGTAGAAGTACGGAAAGCCCCAAAGAACGGGCTCGATCTTGTTGTAAAACGGCACCCATACCACACCGATCCACGGAAGGATCAGAAGCCAAAGCCAATGCTTGTTGCGCGGTTGTCCAGTGCCGGTCGTAGCTTCGTGAGCCATGAACGGTCTCCTCTTGTTTTGTTTCGCGTCGTTATTGCGAGCCCGGCGGGATGCCGGTTGTCGGGTAGACACGCCGCTGAAAGCGCCCCGAAATAACAGAGGGAGTATATGGACCCTTAAAACACGGTCAAGCAGGGGGATTCCCGACTATTCCGCTGATTTGAAAGCTTCTTGTAAATAGGCCGAAACCCTCGTTCCGGCCCCCGCTGCTTGCGCTGCGTCAATCAGATCGAGAATGAGCCGCTCGTGGCGACGCCTGCGCTTTGCGCGAGACCCTTCACCCACTTGCGCGCAGGCAAGCCGAGCTGCGCCTCGATGAGCTTCGCGCGCGCGTCGAGCGCGTCGAACGAAACGTCGAGTGCGGGACCGGCGAACGCGATCGCGACGCGATTGCCGTCATGCACTTCGGGCAGCACGATCACGCGATGATCGAACGCCTCGTTCAGATGACGCATGTTGCGCACGAAGCTCGGATGATCGCCGAACAGATTGATCGTGACGACGCCCGCTTCCGGCGTGAGACACGCGCGGCAAGCGCGATAGAACGAGACGCTGTCGAGCACGGGGCCGCGCGCGGTGGCGTCGTACAGATCGATCTGCAACGCGCCGATCGTGCCGTGATTCCCGCGATCGTTGACGAACTCCCAGGCGTCGCGTTCGGTGACGGTGAGGCGCGCGTCGTCGTAGGGCAGCTCGAACATCGCGCGCGCGGCGATGACGACCGCGGGATTCAGTTCGACGGCTTCCACGTTCGCCGGCTTCAGAAAGCGATAGCAGAACTTCGTGAGCGCCGCGGCGCCGAGCCCGAGTTGCACGATGCGCTCGGGCGTCCCGACGAAGAGCAGCCACGCCATCATCTGCTGCGCGTATTCGAGTTCGATGTGATCCGGCTTCTTCAGGCGCATCGCGCCTTGCACCCATTCGGTGCCGAAGTGCAGGTAGCGCACGCCGCCCTCTTCCGAGAACGTCACGGGGGCGAAGCGCGGCTTGCGGGGCGCCTCGATGCGCGGCGCGTTCGCGAGATCGTCGCGATCGTCGTCGGCGCGCCTGCGCTTCGATTTGTTGTCGTCTTTTTTACGGCCGAACGCG
Organism: Caballeronia sp. INML3B; assembly: GCF_023631305.1. NCBI lineage: Bacteria > Pseudomonadati > Pseudomonadota > Betaproteobacteria > Burkholderiales > Burkholderiaceae > Caballeronia > Caballeronia sp. INML3B. The sequence continues at coordinate 34,757 of NZ_JALQDI010000005.1, read as the reverse complement.
CGCGCTTCTGCCGACGCACGTTTGATGAGATTCGTCATTGTGTGGAGAGAATGTCGCGCCAGATGCGCAATTTTTGATCGAACGAGAGGATAGCATTGGCCGCGCTCGACGACGGCAGCACGAGCGTCGCGTAGCCGGCGGCGCTCAGCACGGGCGCGAACTTGCCCGAGGTCTTGCCGTTGAAGCACACCTTGCGCAACGCCGGAAAACGCGTGTGAAACACCGCGAAATCATTGGGCGATGCGTTGCGGATCGCCGCGTCGAGGCTGCCTTCGCGCTCGCATGCGGCGAGCACGTCCCATAAACCGATGCCGTGCGCGACGAGACGCGCGAGACGATCGTCATAGGCGAGTGCGTGCAAGTCCTCGCCGATCGCCGCGCCGACCAGCCGCCAGAACTGATTGCGCGGATGCGCGTAGTACTGCGTCGCCGCGAGCGATGCGACGCCCGGAAAACTGCCGAGGATGAGCGTGTGCGTGCCTTCATCGCCGATGGGCGCAAAGCCTGCAAGCTTCATTTTGCCTCGCCGTGCGCGACGCGCTTTGCATGCGAGCTCAGGTGATCATAAGAGCGGGCATGTTCGCGCCTATGCGGGCCGTGCATGGTGGCGAGCTTGCTCCAGAGCGCATCGAGCATGCATTCGGTGACCATTAGCGGCGCGTCGTGACGTTTGAACACCGAACGGCGCGCGACGAGCGAATGCGCCCGTTCATTCGATTGCGCCGATGCGAGTCGATGAAGCGGATGCCGCGCGGTGATTCTTCGGCTCGCCAGCGCGGAACGCGACACGCTGCTATCGCTATACAGCAGTTCGGCGAGTGGCCGCGTGCGCAGGCGGCGCATCGATTGCCATACGCCCGTGCTGTGCGATAGAGGCGCCACGCTGTGCGCGACGACGAACGGCGCGCCATCGACTTTCAGCGCGACTTCGCGCACCCACACCGGCGTGCGCGGCGTTAGCCCGAGCGCGCGCACTTCATCCTGCCAGGGCATGTCGACGGCTTCGCGCGTGACTTCGACCGTCACCGCGCCAAGCGTGCGCAGATGCGCGGTGAGCGAACCGCCGCGTGTGAGCCAGTCCTTTTGTGCATCGGTAAGCGATGAAAGCGGGATGATGCGCCAGTGCGCATCGATGGGATCGTTGGGCGTGAGCATGCCGGCAATTATAGGATCGTCCACCGCTTCGGACGATTCGTATGGAGCCGACGTGCCGACAGAACGAAACTCAGTGTCCGCTCATGCGCGCGTGACGGCCGGCCGCGCGCCCCGAGCGAACATTGACAAATCATTGAGAGGACAGCGAATGTCGGAAAACAAGAAACAGACATCGAAGAAAGTTGCGCATCTCGCGGCGGAGACGCTGCATGACCCGAAGGCATCGACCGTCAAGAAAAGCCTCGCCGCGTCAGCCTTGTCGCAGTCACACTCCAAAAGGCAAACGGGCGCCGCGATGGAGCACAAGGCGAGCGAAGTGCTTCACAGCAACAAGTACTCGGCAGAAACCAAGACGCTGGCGGCCTCCGTTCTTGCGCAATCCGGCAAGGAACGCAAGCCCAAATAAGAAACGCGCCGCCGGTTTCCCGGCGGCGCGGTCATCGACAGCGTTCGAGCAAGCTTATCGCGCGAGCAGCAGCGCATTCGTGCGCTTGACGAAGCTCGCCGGATCCTCGAGCGCGCCGCCTTCTGCAAGCAACGCCTGATCGAAGAGCAGATGGCACCAGTCGACGAAATTGGCGCTGTCCGCATTCAACGCCTTCACCAGCGGATGCTCGGGATTCACTTCGAGAATGGGCTCCGCTTGCGGCGCTTTCTGCCCCGCTGCCTTGAGCATGCGCTGCAGATAGCCGCTCATGTCGCCTTCATCGGCGACGAGACAACTCGGCGAATCGGTGAGGCGGAACGTGAGACGCACGTCCTTCGCCTTGCCTTCGAGCGCTTCCTTCATCTTCTCGACGAGCGGCTTCATTTCCTCGCCGACCTTCTCCTGCTGCTGCTTTTCCTCGTCGTCGAGCGCGCCGAGATCGAGGTCGCCGCGCGCCACGCTCGCGAGCGGCTTGCCATCGAACTCATTGAGGAACGACAGCATCCACTCGTCGACGCGATCCGTCAGCAGCAGGACCTCGACGCCCTTCTTGCGGAACACTTCGAGATGCGGGCTGTTCTTCGCGGCTTGCCAGCTATCGGCGGTGACGTAGTAGATCTTCGTCTGCTCGGGCTTCATGCGCGCGACGTAATCGGCGAGCGACACGTTCTGCGCGTCGCTATCGTTATGCGTCGATGCGAATCGCACCAGCTTCGCGATGCGCTCGCGATTGCTGAAATCCTCGCCGATGCCTTCCTTCAGCACCTGCCCGAACTCGTTCCAGAAGGTCGCGTACTTCTGCTTGTCCGCTTCTTCGGTCGCTTCGGCGGAGGACGATGCGATCTCCTCGAGCATCGACAGCACGCGCTTGGTCACGCCTTCGCGAATCGCCTTCACGTCCCGGCTTTCCTGCAGGATTTCGCGCGACACGTTGAGCGGCAGATCGGCCGAATCGACCACACCCTTCACAAAGCGCAGATACGCGGGCAGCAGTTGCTGGGCATCGTCCATGATGAACACGCGCTTCACGTAGAGCTTCAGCCCGCCGCGATGCTCGCGGTTCCACAGATCGAACGGCGCGTGCTTGGGCACGTAAAGCAGTTGCGTGTACTCGCTGCGGCCTTCGACGCGGTTGTGCGTCCACGCGAGCGGATCGTCGTGATCGTGCGAGATGTGCTGATAGAACTGCTTGTACTGATCGTCGCTGATGTCGTTCTTCGGACGCGTCCAGAGCGCGCTCGCCTGGTTGACCGTCTCGTCCTCGTCCTTCGTGACCATCTCGCCTTTCTCGGCATCCCACTCTTCCTTCTTCATCAGAATGGGCAGCGCGACGTGATCCGAGTACTTCTGGATGATCGACTTGAGCCGGTGCGACGACAGCAACTCGTCCTCGTCGGCGCGCAGATGCAGCGTGATGGTCGTGCCGCGTTGCGCGCGCTCGATGTCCTCGACTTCGAAATCGCCTTCGCCCGCGCTCGTCCAGCGCACGCCCTCGTTCGCCGGCAAGCCGGCGCGGCGCGTCTCGACGGTGATATTGTCCGCGACGATGAAGCCCGAATAGAAGCCGACGCCGAACTGGCCGATGAGCGCCGCGTCCTTCTGCTGGTCGCCGGAGAGCTTCGAAAAGAACTCCTTGGTGCCCGAGCGCGCGATCGTGCCGAGATGGGAAATCGCTTCCTCGCGGCTCATGCCGATGCCGTTGTCATCGATGGTGATGGTGCGCGCGGCCTTGTCGAACGACACGCGGATGCGCAGGTCCGGATCGTTTTCGTAGAGCGCGCTGTTCTCGATGGCTTCGAAGCGCAGCTTGTCGGCAGCATCGGATGCGTTGGAAATCAGCTCGCGCAGGAAAATTTCCTTGTTGCTGTAGAGCGAATGGATCATCAGGTGCAGAAGCTGCTTTACTTCTGCCTGAAAGCTCATGGTTTCTTGCGCCATGGTCGGGTCCTCTGTGTTGATTTCGTTAGTGCGATGAAGTCGGCCGCGCGCACTCGCCGCGCGGTCAATTCGCCGGATATAAGGGCGGCCCGGCATTTTTCAAGAGCGGCGAGTCCGGATAAGATGCGTTTCCCGAACGACCGATCACTCCGTCACCGCGATGCCCTTCCTGCGCCGTCACGACCGCCGCCCCCGGCCTCTTTCACGCCACGAGGCGCAGATGGCGCGGGTGGTGTTCGGCGATGCGATCGACTACGCGACGGTCAAGGTCTACGCATGCGGCTATCTTCCGTTCGGCCTGCAACCGCACCGCACGGCGATGGCGCCCAACGGCAACCTCTATTTCCCGCGCGGCTGTTTTCAGGACGACTTCTCCGCCTGCGACCTCGCGGATCGCATGTGGTTCATTCACGAGATGACGCACGTCTGGCAGTTTCAGCTCGGTTATCCGGTGCGGCTGCGCGGCGCGATCCGCATCGGCTTGACGTATGCGTACACGCTCGCCGACGGCAAGCGACTCTGCGATTACAACATGGAAGCGCAAGGCAACCTGCTCGCGGATTATTTCGCGCTGAAGTTCTGCGACGGGCAAAACCGGTTATACGAGCATCGCTACCGGCATATACCCGGCGCGCTCGCGCTCTATGAAACCGTGCTCGCGGACTTCATCCGCGCGCCCGCAGAGCGCCGCAATCTGCCCGGACGCGGCCGCTAGGCGCTGCGTCGCGCGGCCTTCTCCAGACAGCTCGACAAGAGACCGGGCAGCGCCGGGTCGCCGCAATTGGCGATGTTGAAGCGCATCCACGTCGTCGGCGACTGGTGGGGCGAGAACAGGCTGCCGGGCGTCAGCAGAAAGCCCGCTTCGTGACCCGCCGCCGCCAGGCCATCGGAATCGACACCCGCGTCCGCCCACAGGAACATGCCCGCCGCGGGCGTCGCAAAGAGCTTCAAACCGGTCTTTTCCAGCATGCGCGCGGTCTTGTCGCGCACGCCGTCGAGCCGCGCGCGCAGCCGTTCGACGTGGCGCCGGTAGTGCCCTTCGGTCAGCACCTTGTAGACCACGCGTTCGTTGATTTCCGGGCTCGTCATGCCGACGAGCATCTTCTGATCGGCGAGCGCCTTCGCCACCTCGGGCGCCGCCGCGATATAGCCGACGCGCAGATTGGCCGCGAGCGTCTTCGAGAAACTGCCGAGGAAGATCACGCGTTTCAGCTGATCGAGGGATGCGAGGCGCGTCGCGGGAAAGCCCGCCGGGCACAGATCGCCGTATACATCGTCCTCGACGACGATGAAATCGTATTCCTGCGCGAGCTGAAGAATCCGGAACGCCTGCGCCGCCGTGAGCGACGTGCCGGTCGGATTCTGCAAAACGGAATTGATGATCAGCATCTTCGGCCGCCAGGTCGCGACGAGCGTTTCCAGCGCGTCGAGATCGGGGCCCTCGGGCGTGTACGGCATGCCGACGAGCCGCGCGCCCTGCGACGCGAAGCGCCCGAACATCTGGAACCACGCCGGATCGCCGACGATCACCGCGTCGCCGGGCTTCACATACAGACGCGAGATGAGGTCGATCGCCTGCGTGATCCCCGACACGAGCACGATCTGCCGCGCCGCCGATGCGCCGATCTCCAGCTCTTCGAGCCGCGTCTGCAACTGCTGGCGCAGCGGCAGAAAACCTTGCGGCGTGCCGAAGCCGAGCATCTGCGCGCCGCTCTGGCGCGAGAGCGAGCGAAGCGCGTTGGTGATCAGTTCGCCATCGAGCCAGCGTCCCGGCAAATAGCCGAGGCCCGGCCCTTTCTCCGGGCTCGACGTGTGCAGCATGTTGCGCAGCAGCCAGACCACGTCGATGGTGTTTTGCACCGGCTCGCGCTCCGCCGCGGCGGCCGGCGCCTCGCCTTTCGCGACGAGCGTGGGCGCGACGCGCTCTCGCACGTAGAAGCCCGACCCCCGCCGCGAGTCGAGATAGCCGTGGGCGACGAGCCGCTCGTAGGCCTCGACGACCGTGAAACGCGACACGCCCTTGTCGAGCGCGAGCTTGCGGATCGACGGCATGCGCATGCCGGGCCGGAACACGCGCTCGTCGATGCGGCGGCGGCCCCATTGCACCAGCTGGTCGACGAGCGTGAGTTGCGCGGCGTCGTGCGGGGCGGGAATCTGGTCGAGCGGTACGGACATGCGAGCCTCCGTTGAACGGCAAGCGCGGCTGTGAGCCGGGAAAGAACTGTACCGAATAGTCTTGGGCCGATTGTACCGTTACTGTTACGGTGATAGCGGCTACATTTTGCTTTCGGCGGTCCGGCGCGCGAGAAGTAAAGCGTTATGCTGTCGGCCCCTGTTCATCGCACTGCCCGTCATGACCGATCATCGACTCAAACTCGATCACCTGGTGATCGCCGCACGCACGCTGGAAGAAGGCGCGCAGTTCGTCACCGCCACATTCGGCGTCGAGACGGCGGCCGGCGGCGCGCACCCGCTGATGCGCACGCACAACCGGCTGCTGAATCTGTGGGGCGGCGCGTATCTCGAAGTGATCGCGATCGATCCATCGGCGGCGGCGAGCGTCGAATCGCCAAGGCCACGCCTTTTCGCGCTTGACGACCCCGCGATGCAGCGTCGTCTCGCGGACCACGGCCCGCAACTCGTGCACTGGGTCGCGCGCGTCGATCGTCCGAAGTCGCTGGTGCGCTGGCGTGAGCAGTATCCCGGGCGCATCCCGCCCGTCGCGGCCATGTCGCGCGCCGGCAATACGTGGGGCCTGACGGTGCCCGACGACGGCGCGTTTCCGGCGTGGCACGGCGCGGGGGACGGCGTGCTGCCGTCGCTGATCCAGTGGGACACGCCGCGCCATCCGAGCGACGCACTTCCTGAAACGGGCATCGCGCTGCGAACGCTGACGGGCTTCCATCCACAGGCGCAAGCGGTGTCGGAGCAGCTCGCGTGGCTCGGCGCGGCGCATTTGATGTACGTCGAGCCGACGACAGGCGCGCCGGCGCTCGTTGCGCAGTTCGATCTGCCGGACGGATCGACGCTCACGCTGGGTGAATCGGCGGAACAGGCGCAGGCGCGCGAGGAAGCCGCGCGGCAGGCGTCGAAGCGCCGGCGCGCAAGGAAGACAGATACACCGGACGAACCGGAAGCACCACCGCAACTCGACTGAACGCGCATCGGACAAACGAGGAGACACCGCACGATGAAAACCCGCGAAACCGAAGGCATGCTGCTCGGCCTGATCGGCGTCGTCATTTTCAGCCTGACGCTGCCGATGACACGCATCGTCGTCGCGGAGGTGCATCCGCTGCTGAACGGGCTTGGGCGCGCGCTCGTCGCGGCGATTCCGGCCGCCGCGCTGCTCGTGTGGCGGCGGGAAAAGCTGCCGTCCTGGCCGCAGGTCAAGAGCCTCGCCGTGGTCGCGCTCGGCGTGATCATCGCGTTTCCGGTTTTTTCGGCATGGGCCATGAAGACCGTGCCCGCCTCGCACGGCGCGGTCGTGAACGGCCTGCAACCGCTGTGCGTCGCCATCTATGCCGCGTGGCTCTCGCACGAGCGGCCGTCGAAGGCGTTCTGGGTGAGCGCGGTGGCGGGCAGCGCGATCGTCGTCGCGTTCGCGTTGCAGGCGGGCGGGGGCGGCCTGCAGGTCGGCGATCTGCTGATGCTCGTCGCGGTCGGCATCGGCGCGCTCGGGTACGCGGAAGGTGCGCGGCTCGCGCGTCAGATGGGCGGCTGGCAGGTGATCTGCTGGGCGCTCGTGCTCTGCGCACCGTTCCTGTTGCTGCCGGTCGGCTGGCTCGCGTGGGCGCAGTTGTTTGGAAGCCATGCGGCGCATCCCGAACCGCTCGCGCTCAAGACGTGGCTCGCGTTCGGCTATGTCACGCTGTTCTCGCAATTCATCGGCTTCTTCGCGTGGTACGCAGGACTCGCGATGGGCGGCATCGCGCGCGTCGGGCAAGTGCAACTGCTGCAGATCTTCTTCACGATGGCGTTTTCCGCGCTCTTCTTCGGCGAGCACGTGAGCACGTCGACCTGGCTGTATGCGGCCGCCGTCATCGTGACCGTCGTGCTCGGCCGCAGGACAGCCGTGCGTCCCGCGCCGCAAGCGGCGGTCGTCGCGGCGGGCACGACGCACGCAAGATGACGCACTCGCGCGATAATTGCGGATTGCCGTTCTTAAGCCCAGATTCAACGATTCGCGGCCCACGCCGCGAGAGACATTATTCCCGAGACAGTCGAGGCCCTTCATGAACCAAGCCGATCTCCGCGCCACGCCGTGGCAACTCTCCGAACGCGCACGCAAGCTCACCAGTTCGGCGATTCGCGAAATCCTGAAGGTCACGGAGCGGCCGGAAGTCATTTCATTCGCGGGCGGCCTGCCCTCGCCCGCGACGTTTCCCGTCGAGGAAATGCGCCACGCCTCGGAACGCATCCTGCGCGATCAGCCCGCCGCCGCGCTCCAGTACAGCGCGACCGAAGGCTACATGCCGTTGCGCGAATGGGTCGCGACGCGCTATTCGGTGAACGGCGCGCATGTCCGCCCGACGCAGGTGCTCATCACGACCGGCTCGCAGCAAGCGCTCGATCTGCTCGGCAAGACGCTCGTCGATCCGGGCAGCCGCGTGCTCGTCGAAACGCCGACGTATCTCGGCGCGCTGCAGTCGTTTTCGCTCTTCGAGCCGCATTACGTGCAGGTGCCGACCGACGAATCCGGCCTGATCCCCGAAGCACTCGACGCCGCGCTCACCGCCAACGCGCGCCTGCTCTACGCGCAGCCGAACTTCCAGAACCCGACGGGCCGCCGCCTGCCGCTCGAGCGCCGCCGCGCGCTCGCCGCGTTCGCGCAGCGTGCGTCGTTCCCGGTGATCGAGGATGATCCCTACGGCGCGCTCGACTACGCCGGCGCCCCGCTGCCGACGCTCCTCTCGATGGCGCCCGAGCATGTCGTGCATCTCGGCTCGTTCTCGAAAGTGCTGGCGCCGGGCCTGCGCGTGGGCTACATCATCGCGCCCGAGGAATTGCACTTCAAACTGGTGCAGGCGAAGCAGGCGACCGATCTGCACACGCCGAGCCTCACGCAGCGCATCGTCTACGAAGTGGTCAAGGACGGCTTCCTCGATCAGCACGTGCCGACCATCCGCGCGCTCTATCGCGACCAGTGCGAGGCGATGCTCCGCGCGCTGGAACGCCACATGCCCGCCGGCGTCGAATGGAACCGGCCGGAAGGCGGCATGTTCGTGTGGGTGAAGCTGCCGCAGCATATCGACTCGATGAAGCTGCTCGAGCAGGCGATCGCGCAGAATGTGGCCTTCGTGCCGGGCGGCCCGTTCTTCGCGAACGAGGCCCAGCACAATACGCTGCGTCTCTCGTTCGTGACGGTTCCCCCCGCGACGATCGACGAAGGCGTGGCAAGGCTCGGCGCGCTGATTCGCGCGAGCGTCTGACTCTCCGGGCGCGACCGCGCCCTTTTCATCCAGTTTCCAGTTACAAGGAGCAACCGATGGCATCCAACGTGTACGACAAGCTGAAGGAACTCGGCATCGAACTGCCCGCGGCGGGCGCACCCGCCGCTGCCTATGTGATGAGCGCGCAGAGCGGCAACACCGTGTATCTCTCCGGGCACATCGCGAAGAAGGACGGCAAGGTGCATGCCGGCAAGCTCGGCGACAACATCACGACAGAAGAAGGCAAGGCCGCGGCGCGCAGCGTCGCCATCGACCTGATCGCGACCCTGCACGCGCACGTCGGCGATCTGAACAAGGTGAAGCGCATCGTCAAGGTGATGAGCCTCGTGAATTCGACGTTCGACTTCACCGAGCAGCACATCGTCACGAACGGCGCGTCCGAGCTTATTGCAGAAGTCTTCGGCGATGCGGGCAAGCATGCGCGCTCGGCGTTCGGCGTGGCGCAGATTCCGCTCGGCGCGTGCGTCGAGATCGAGTTGATCGCGGAAGTCGCATAAAGGCGTCTCCCGTCGCCCGTTAGCGAAACCCGACGCGCTCAGGCCGTCGGGTTTTTTTGTGAACCGACCGAACCGACAACATTCATGTCCTCACGCACCGTCCAGTTCAAGCAGGTCGACGTCTTCTCGCCGGTTCCCTTCAAGGGCAATCCGCTCGCCGTGATCTTCGACGCCGAAGGCCTTTCTGCGCAACGCATGCAGGAAATCGCGCGCTGGACCAATCTGTCCGAGACGGCGTTTTTGATGCCGCCGACCGATCCGCGCGCCGACTATCGCGTGCGCATTTTCACGACGGCGGTCGAACTGCCCTTCGCCGGGCATCCGACGCTCGGCAGCGCGCACGCGCTCATCGACAGCGGCTACACGCCGAAGACGCCCGGCAGGCTCGTGCAGGAATGCGGCGTCGGGCTCGTCATGCTCGCCGAGCGCGACAACGGCGAGTGGGCGTTCGCTGCACCCCCCGCGACCATCGCGCCGCTCAGCGCCGCTCAGAACGAGCGCCTCGCCGATGCGCTCTCGCCCGCGGTAATCGATTTCAGCGCGCCACCCGCCGCGGTCGACAACGGCGCGCCGTGGCTCGTCGTGCGCGTGAAGGACGCGGCGCAATGTCTCGCGCTGTCGCTGGACGGCCGCGCGCGTGAATCGTTGCAGCCGCTCGTCGCGGAAGTGGGCACGCACGGCATCGCCGTGTACGGGCCGCACGACGCCGATGGACCCGCGACCTTCGAACTGCGCGTGATTCTGCTGGGCGCGGAAAACATCGAAGATCCGGTGACGGGCAGCGCGAACGCGGCGCTCGCGACGCTTCTGACCCAACAAGAAAAGCGGCCCGGCGTGTCATACACCGTGCGACAGGGCACCGCGCTCGGGCGGGATGGCCGCGTGAGCATCGCATACAGCGACCAGGAGGACGGCGCACCGATCTGGATCGGCGGCTGCTCGGTAACTGTGATCGACGGCACATTCTGCATCTGAAACAATGACCTACGCGCTGCCGGGAGGCGCGCGTATACCCCCAAGCGGCGCCCCTTTCTTAATCTTCGAGGCTTCGCTAATATCTGAACAATCGGGGATCAGAACGCAATCGCTGTTTCCACATCGGCGAAAGACGGGCGTCGCGAGTGTGAACCGCTTGCGCCGCAGCGCAAACGTATGCTCTTGACGACACCGAAGGCTCGCCGTCTCGCTCATGTCGGGCTTCGGGCGCCGCTGCGAACAACCGCTCGCCGAACGGCCGTTGCGCTACCTCCTTGCGTGAATACGGACGTGGATCGGGTCTCGGAGAAACAAGCCGCCGATCATCCGCCGCGCGCCGCGCACGGTATAGTCACTCGTTTCGGCCGAACGCCTCAAAACATGCATCGCTTCATCCATCTCGCGCAGTTCGCAGCACGCCACGCGCTACGAAATAAAGCGCCGACGGACGCCCCATGAAGCGCACGCGCTCTCACGCTTTTTCCGACACCCTCTTCGGCGCGCCGTCGGCGCGGCGTCGGCGCGCGCTCCTCGCGATTCCCGTGCTCGGCACCTTCGTGCTGGTGCTGCTGTGGGCGGTGATATTCGCCCGGCTCTCCGTCGAGCGCGAAGCGACGACACACGAATCGATGGCCTCCGCCGCCATCCTCTCGTCGGCACTCGAGCAGCACACCATCAAGGCGATCCATCAGGTCGACCAGATCACCCGCTTCGTCAAATACGAGTACGAGAAGTCGCCCGACAACTTCGATCTGATCGCCACGGTCGAGAAAGGCGTCGTGCAGAGCGACACGCTCGTGCAGGTCTCGCTGATCGACGAATACGGCACGCTCATCGCCAATACGTCCGATCCTCATCCGAAGCCGATCGACCTGTCCGATCGCGAGCACTACAAGGTCCACGCCCATTCGAACGACGACCTGCTGTACATCAGCCGCCCAGTGCGCGGCCGCGTGTCGGGCCTGTGGACGTTGCAGATCACGCGGCGGCTCAATCATCCGGACGGCTCGTTCGCGGGCGTCGTGGTCGTATCTGAGGATCCGGCCTATTTCACGAGCGATTTCTACAATGTCGCGTCGATCGGTCGCGAAGGCGTGATCGCCGTCGTATCGGATAACGGCTCGGTGCTCGCGCGCAGCACGGGCGGCAGTCTCGCCGAGAGCGCGGCGGCCAGCTCCGCCACGAAAAGCAACGCGCACAACGGCCCGGCCGACCGCACGCACGCCGCCTTCAGCGCGAGCGGCGTCTATCCGACGACGGACCACGCATCCGGCATCTACGTCGATCCGATCGATCAGGTGAAGCGCATCGTGTCGTACCGGCATATCGACGGCTATCCGCTCGGCGTGCTCGTCGGTCTCTCCGAGCGCGAGGAGATGATCGACTACAACCACACGCGCAATGTCTATCTGCTGATGGCGAGCTTCATTTCGCTCGCGATGCTCGGCTTCTTCGCGGTGGCGACGGGCCTCATCGGCAAGCTGCTCGGACGCGAGCGCGAGATGACGCATCTCGTCGAATTCGATCTGCTGACGGGCCTGCGCAACCGCTACTCGACGCTGCGCGCGCTCAGGCGGGAAGTGGCGCAACCGGAGAACATCGGCCGGCTCGCGCTGCTCTTTATCGACCTCGACAACTTCAAGACTGTCAACGACACGCTCGGCCACAATGCAGGCGATATCGTTCTGCAGATGACCGCGTCGCGGCTTGCGGAGACGGTCGGCCAAAGCGGCGCGCTCTCGCGCATCGGCGGCGACGAGTTCGTGGTCGTCGTGAAGGGCGATGACGTCGAACAGCGCGCCGTCACGCTCGCGAACGATATCTCGACGATGTTCGCCACGCCGTTCGACGTGCGCGGCAGCGCGTTCGTGCTGCATGCGAGCATCGGCATTGCGCTCTTTTCGGTGCCGAACGAAAGCGAGATCGATCTGCTGAAGAAGGCGGATCTCGCGATGTACAGCGCGAAGGACGCGGGCCGGAACTGCTATCAATTCTATTCGCCGCAACTGTCGCATCGCGCGGATCATCTGATGAAGTGGGAGCAGCAACTGCGCGTCGCCCTGACCGAGCAGCAACTCTTCCTCGTCTATCAGCCGAAGATCGATCTCACGCGCCGGTGCATTACCGGCTTCGAGGCGCTCGTGCGCTGGAATCATCCGCAGCACGGACTCATTCCTGCGAACGAGTTCATTCCGGTGGCTGAATCGACCGGGCTGATCGTCGCAGTCGGCGATTTCGTGATCTACACCGCGTGCATGCAGCTCGCGCAGTGGCAGCGCGATGGTTATAACGGACTGTCGCTCGCCGTGAACATCTCGGCCGTGCAGTTCTGGCGCGGCGACTTGCTGGAGACGGTCGCGCGCGCGATCGAGTCGAGCGGTATTCCGCCCGACAAGCTCGAACTCGAAATCACCGAAACGGTGATGGTCGAGTACCCGGAGCTCGTGCAGGAGAAGATTGTCGCGTTGAAGCGGCTGGGCGTGCGCATCGCGCTCGATGACTTCGGCACCGGCTATTCGTCGTTGTCGTATCTGAATCGCTTTTCGGTCGATACGCTCAAGGTGGATCGGTCATTCGTCCAGGCGATTCCCGAAGACCGCAGCGTGTGCGTCATGGTGTCGGCGATCATCAACCTGGCGCGCTCGCTGGGGCTCACGGTGGTCGTCGAAGGAACCGAACGGGAAGAGCAGATCACGTGGCTTGCGGCGCTCGGGCCGGTGGAAGCGCAAGGCTTCCTGTTCTCACGCCCGGTGCCGGCGGATGGCGTGCAGGCGCTGCTCGATCGCTTCGGCGTGTGCGGATGGCCGCGTGGACAGTCGCCGCGCTCGCGCATGGATGCGGGCCAGGAGTCGAGCACCGCGCTGACGGATGCGCGCGGCGGCTGACTCAGAACCCGCGCGAGAGAACCGCCGTTCCAATCGTCACCACACCCAGCACCAGATTGATCACGACGAGCCGCCGCACCGTGGCGACGGCGCGGGCGCCATCGGGCCAGTTCTGCGCCTGCACCGCCCGCCGGATGCGCGGGAACACCCCGAAGCGGATATGACCGAAGATCAGCATCATCACGATGCCGAGGCCGGCCATCGCATGCAATGGCCACAGCGCGTGACCGCCGCCGAATTCCATGAGCAGGAAGCCGCCGGTGAGCAGGATCACGAGCACCGAGGCGCCGACCCAGTTGAAAAAACGTGCGAAGACCGACTCCCAAAGCGGCAGACGCATTTGCGGCGTGAGATCACCGAGCGCGGGGCGCAGGCAGAAGTGGGCGAAGACCATGCCGCCTATCCAAACGGCTACGCCGAGTAAATGCAGAAAGAGCGCCGCTTCGATGGCTTTGTTCATTGGGGATTCCGGATGCAGTTCAAAACGTGATGGACGGGTTGCGGTGTAAAAGCCGAGGCGCACACCAGCCGACTCTCGCTGAAGATTGAATATTGCTGCTACATGGCGAGACTGGCCGGTCAAACCCAGAACACTAAGAATGCGAGCCGCGCAGCGAGTTCCCGCGTTCGGATATTAATGATGCGACGCGCGATCATTCCGATGATGCTCGCTCCCGTCATCGGAACGTTGCAAACCTGAATTCGCGAAATCAAAGATGGTCATGCGGCGAAAACAACCTCCACTCGTCCCGCGTTCGTCGAGCGCCGCGGCGGACCGATCGGCGGATGCGAGAAAGCCCGCACGAAGCGGGCTTTCAAGGTACGCAGCAAACAAACTGGAGGGACGCCCGACCGGGACTTTTATCCCTCGAACACCGGCCTCAACTCCGTCACCTTCAACGACGAATCCGGCGCGCGCCCCTTCCTCGCGCGCTTGCCGAGATGCAGTTGCAATTGCGACCCGCTGAGCTTCTCGTCCTTCGGCTTGCCGCCGCGCCCGGTGCCGATCATCATCACGCCGCGCGCATCGAACGCGAGCGCCTGGCGCAGCGTTTCCTTCGCGTCGAGGCCCATCAGGATGACGCCGCGACCGCCGCCCGACAGCGTCTTCATCTCGTCCATGCCGAAGACGAGCAGCTTGCCCGCACTCGACAGACACCCGACAAGCGTCGCCCCGGGGATGACAGGCATCGGCGCGAGCGGAGCCGCACCGTCGTCGATCGTCATGAACGCCTTGCCAGCTTTCTGACGGCTCACCATGTCGCCGAGCTTTGCAACGAAGCCGAAGCCATTGCTCGACGCCAGCAACAACTGCTGCTCCGCATTCGCCGCGAAATAGTGCAGCAGATGCGTGCCCGACTCGAGCTCGATCAGCGACGTCACGGGCACGCCGTCACCGCGCCCGCCCGGCAACGCCGAGACCGGCACCGAATACACGCGCCCCTTGCTGCCCCACGCGACCAGCGAATCCGGCGTGCGCGCCTGGAATGCCGCATAGAGTCCGTCGCCCTGCTTGAACGTGAAGCCCGTCGGATCGAGTCCGTGGCCCTTCAGCGCGCGCACCCAGCCCTTCTGCGAGACGACGACCGTCACCGGCTCGTCGACGACGCGCGCCTCGAACGTCGCACGCTTTTCCTGCTGGATGAGCGTGCGGCGATCGTCGCCGAATTGCTTCGCGTCGGCTTCGATTTCCTTGATGAGCACGCGCTTCATCGCGGCATCGCTGTTGAGCAGTTCTTCGAGCTTGGTCTTTTCGTCGCGCAAGTCGGACAGCTCCTGTTCGATCTTGATCGCTTCCAGCCGCGCCAACTGACGCAGACGAATCTCGAGGATGTCTTCGGCCTGGCGGTCCGAGAGATTGAAGCGCGCGATAAGCGCCTGCTTCGGCTCCTCCGATTCCCGGATGATGCGAATGACTTCATCGATATTCAGGAAGACGATCATCCGCCCTTCGAGAATATGGATGCGGTCGTTGACCTTGCCGAGGCGATGCTGCGTGCGCCGCGTCACCGTCACGAAGCGAAATCCGATCCACTCGTGCAGGATCTCGACGATGCCCTTCTGCCGCGGTCTGCCGTCCGCGCCGATCATCACGAGGTTGATCGTCGCGTTCGATTCGAGGCTCGTATGCGCGAGCAGCGAGTTGACGAACTCCGTCTGGTCGATGCGGCTCGACTTGGGCTCGAACACGAGACGAACCGGCGCGTCCTTGCCGGACTCGTCGCGCACGGCGTCGAGCAGGGCTAGCATCGACTGCTTGGTCTGGACCTGCTCGGGCGTGAGCGTCTTCTTGCCGAGCTTGATCTTCGGGTTGGTGAGTTCCTCGATTTCCTCGAGCACCTTCTGGCTCGACACGCCCGGCGGCAATTCCGTGATGACGACCTGCCACTGGCCGCGCGCCATGTCTTCGATCTTCCAGCGCGCGCGCACCTTCAGGCTGCCGCGACCGGTCTCGTACGCCGTCGAGATTTCCGCGGGCGACGAGATGATCTGCCCGCCGCCGGGGAAATCGGGTCCGGGCAATTTCTCCATCAGACCCGCGTGGCCGATCTTCGGGTCACGGATCATCGCGACGGCGGCCTGCGCCACTTCGCGCAGATTGTGCGACGGGATTTCCGTCGCGAGCCCCACCGCGATGCCCGATGCGCCGTTCAGCAACAGGAACGGCAAGCGCGCAGGCAAGAGCTTCGGCTCTTCGAACGAGCCGTCGTAGTTCGGCATGAAATCGACCGTGCCCTGATCGATTTCATCGAGGAGCAGGCGCGCGATCGGCGTCAGGCGCGCTTCCGTGTAGCGCATGGCCGCCGCGCCGTCGCCGTCGCGCGAGCCGAAGTTGCCCTGCCCGTCGATGAGCGGATAGCGCATCGAGAAGTCCTGCGCGAGGCGCACGAGCGCGTCGTACGCGGATTGGTCGCCGTGCGGGTGATACTTGCCCAGCACGTCGCCCACCACGCGCGCCGACTTCACCGGCTTCGCGTTGGACGCGAGGCCCATCTCGCTCATCGCGTAAAGAATGCGGCGCTGCACGGGCTTTTGTCCGTCGCAGACATCGGGCAGCGCGCGGCCCTTCACCACGCTCACCGCGTAGTCGAGATAGGCGCGCTCGGCGTAATCGCCGAGCGTCAGTTGTTCGCCGTCCGGTGCGGTCTGTTCGGCGAAGAGATCGTCTGTGATTCCCATCGAATATCGATATCCGTTATGCGTTGCTCAAGTCGCGCTCAAATGTCCGCTTCGACTTCGTTGCCCTTCTCTTCGAGCCAGCTTCGGCGCGAGGCCGCTTCGCCCTTGCCCATCAGCATCGTCATGCGCGAGACGGTGAGGTCGAAGCCGAGATCGCCGAGGCCGACCGGCAGCAGGCGGCGCGTGTCCGGGTTCATCGTCGTGTCCCAGAGCTGCTCTGCGCTCATTTCGCCGAGGCCCTTGAAGCGGCTGATGGTCCACGCCGTGTCCCGCACGCCGTCCTTGCGCAGTTTGTCGAGGATGGCTTCGAGCTCGCCCTCGTCGAGCGCATAGAGTTTCTGCGCAGGCTTCTTGCCGCGCGCGGGCGCATCGACGCGAAAGAGCGGCGGACGCGCGACACACACATGGCCGCGTTCGATGAGTTGCGGGAAGTGCTTGAAGAAGAGCGTGAGCAGCAGCACCTGAATGTGCGCGCCGTCGACGTCCGCGTCCGAGAGGATGCAGATCTTGCCGTAGCGCAGATTCGACAGATCGATCTGGTCGTCGGGGCCATGCGGATCGACACCGATCGCGACGGCGATGTCATGCACTTCGTTGTTCGCGAAAAGACGGTCGCGTTCCGTTTCCCACGTGTTCAGCACCTTGCCGCGCAGCGGGAGAATCGCCTGAAACTCCTTGTCGCGGCCCATTTTCGCGGACCCGCCCGCCGAATCGCCCTCGACGAGAAAAAGCTCGTTGCGCGCGATATCCGTCGATTCGCAATCCGTGAGCTTGCCCGGCAACACGGCGACGCCCGAGCTCTTCTTCTTCTCGATCTTCTGGCCGGCGCGCGTGCGGGCCTGCGCCTGACGGATCACGAGCTCCGCCAGCTTCTTGCCGTACTCGACGTGCTGGTTCAGCCATAGCTCGAGCGCAGGCCGCGAGAACGACGACACGAGCTTCACCGCATCGCGGCTATTGAGACGCTCCTTGATCTGCCCTTGGAATTGCGGATCGAGCACCTTCGCCGACAGCACGAACGACACGCGCGCGAACACGTCTTCCGCGAGCAGCTTCACGCCTTTGGGCTGCAGGTTATGAATCTCGACGAAATTCTTCACCGCCTGAAAAAGGCCATCGCGCAGGCCGGATTCATGCGTGCCGCCCGCCGGCGTCGGAATCAGGTTCACATACGATTCGCGCAAGAGCGGCCCTTCCTCGCTCCACGCGACGACCCACGACGCGCCCTCGCCTTCAGCGAAGGTTTCCTCGGTGTTGCGCGAGCTTTCCGCATAGCGCTCGCCTTCGAACAACGGAATCAGCAGTTCGCTGCCGCCCATGCCTTCGAGCAGATAGCCGCGCAGACCATCTTCATATTTCCACGTCTGACGCTCGCCCGTCTTCTCGACGACCAGCACCACTTCGACGCCCGGCAGCAGCACGGCCTTCGAGCGCAAGAGACGCTGCAATTCGCCGAGCGGCAGATTGGCGGAATCGAAGTACTTCGGGTTCGGCCAGGCACGCACGCGTGTGCCGCTTTTCTTGGCGCCGCGCTCCGCTGGGCGCGTCGTGAGTTCTTCGATGACGTCGCCGTTGGAAAACGCGAGTTGCGCGACCTTGTTGTCGCGCCAGACCGTCACTTCGAGGCGCGTCGCGAGCGCGTTCGTCACCGAAACGCCGACGCCGTGCAGACCGCCCGAGAAGGTGTAGGCGCCGCCCGCGGCCTTGTCGAATTTGCCGCCCGCATGCAGCCGCGTGAACACGATCTCGACGACCGGCACGCCTTCTTCCGGATGCAGGCCGAAGGGAATGCCGCGGCCATCGTCCTCGACGGAGACGGAATTATCGTTGTGCAGCGTGACGATGATCTGCTTGCCGTAACCGCCGAGCGCTTCGTCGGAGGCGTTGTCGATCACTTCCTGAATGATGTGCAGCGGATTCTCGGTGCGCGTGTACATGCCGGGCCGCTGCTTGACCGGCTCCAGCCCCTTGAGCACCTTGATCGATGCTTCGCTGTAGCCGGCTGCCTTGGCGTTCATGACGAGGCGCTTGCCGCGTTCAGTACCTGTCGCCATTGCGCTGGATTTTTTCGTGGACATAGTTGAACGTTGATCCGGCTCTCGAGCGTTCTCGCGGGAAATGCCACAACGTGACGCCCGATGTGCCGGCGAATGCTAGATGAAAATGCCTGGCCGGATGCCGGTGCGGGAGGCGGAAAACCGCCCGCCGATCCGAGCCGCGCTAGGAGAATAGCGGTTTTCGCCCGCCGCGCCCACCTCGGACCGATAAAACGCGTGTCGTGCGCGGCCGCCGAAGCGCCTACTTGCGCTTTGCTTCCAGCTCTTCCCAGCGCTCGAGCGCGACGAGCAATTCCTCTTCGATCGCCGCGTGGCGCTCCGACAGCCGCGCGCCTTCCTTCGCATCCCTGGCGAAGATCGAGCCGTCTTCGAGCTGCGCACCGATCGCCTTCTGCTCATCCTCCAGCTCGGCGATACGCGCCGGCAGTGCTTCGAGCTCGCGCTGTTCCTTGAACGACAGCTTGACCGTGCGCTGCGCGTTGCGGCCTGCCGCGCTTTCCTTCGGCGTGTCGTCCTTCGGCGCTTCCTTGGCCGTCTGACGCGCCGCTTCTTCCGCGATACGCGCCGAACGTTCGCGCTGAATCTGCCAGTCGGAGAAGCCGCCGACATACTCGCGCCACAGGCCGCCGCCCTCCGCGGCGAACACCGAGGTCACGACGTTGTCGAGAAACGCGCGGTCGTGGCTCACGAGCAACACGGTGCCGTCGTAATCCGCGAGCAGTTCTTCGAGCAGTTCGAGCGTGGGAATGTCGAGGTCGTTGGTCGGTTCGTCGAGCACGAGCACGTTCGCGGGCCGCGCGAACAGTCGCGCGAGCAACAGGCGATTGCGCTCGCCGCCCGAAAGCGAGCGCACCGGCGAACGCGCGCGCTCCGGCGCGAACAGGAAGTCGCCGAGATAACTCATCACGTGCTTCTTCACGCCGTTCACTTCCACCCATTCGCTGCCGGGGCTGATGGTGTCGGCGAGCGATTTGTCGAGCTCGAGTTGCGCGCGCATCTGATCGAAGTACGCGACCTGAATGTTGGTGCCGATGCGCACGCGGCCTTCGTCGGGCTGCAACTCGCCGAGCATGAGCTTCAGCAGTGTCGTCTTGCCGGCGCCGTTCGGGCCGACGAGACCGATCTTGTCGCCGCGCATCACGGTGGCCGTGAAGCGGTCGACGATCGTGCGCTCGCCGTAGCGTTTCGTCACGTCAGTCAGTTCCGCGACGATCTTGCCGGACTTCTCGCCCTGGCCGACATCGAGCTTCACGTTGCCCTGCACATTGCGGCGCTCGGCGCGCTCATTGCGCATTTCCACGAGCC
Organism: Caballeronia sp. INML3B; assembly: GCF_023631305.1. Taxonomy (NCBI): domain Bacteria; kingdom Pseudomonadati; phylum Pseudomonadota; class Betaproteobacteria; order Burkholderiales; family Burkholderiaceae; genus Caballeronia; species Caballeronia sp. INML3B. The sequence continues at coordinate 14,885 of NZ_JALQDI010000005.1, read as the reverse complement.
GCGCGATGCGCCCGACGCTGCGCGTGCGCCGCGCCTCGACGCCCTTGCGAATCCACACTTCTTCTTGCGCGAGCAACTTGTCGAATTTTTCCTGCTCGACTTTTTCGACCTCGAGTTGCTGCGCCTTCCTCGTCTGATACGCGCTGAAATTGCCCGGATAAGACAGCAGACGCCCGCGATCCAGCTCGACGATGCGCGTCGCCACGCGATCGAGAAACGCGCGATCGTGCGTGATGAAAAGCAACCCGGTGCGCAACGTGACGAGCAACTCTTCCAGCCAGCGAATGCCGTCGAAGTCGAGATGGTTGGTCGGCTCGTCGAGCAGCAGCACATCAGGCTGCACGACGAGCGCACGCGCCAGCGCCACACGCTTTTTCATGCCGCCGGACAGGTCGCCCGCGCGCGCGTCGCCGTCGAGGCCGATTTGCGCGAGCGTGGTTGCGACACGCGTGCGCCAGTTCCACGCATCGCGCATATCGAGCGCCGATTGCAGCGCGTTCATGCGCGCGAGCAACGCGTCGTGCTCGGCGCCTTCGGGCGTGTCGGCGAGCGCGTGCGCGACGGCGTCGTACTCGTCGAGCAGTGCGCGCGCATCGGTCAGGCCGGAGGCGACGACATCGAACACGGAGGCGTCGAGATCGAACTCGGGCTCCTGCGGCACGTAGACGGTCGTGAGCTCGCTCTGACGCGTGACGAGGCCGTCGTCGGGCGCGGCGAGCCCCGCGACGATCTTGAGGAGCGACGACTTGCCCGCGCCGTTGCGGCCGATCAGCCCGACACGCTCGCCCGCTTCGAGCGAGAAGTCGGCGTGGTCGAGCAATGCGACGTGGCCGAACGCGAGCTGCGCGTCCGAAATGGAATAAAGCGACATGGGAAAACCGGATGAATGGCGAAGAATCGGTGACGAAGCCGACAACCGATGGAAGCGGCCATTGTACCGGGCGCCGCGCCCGACAACGCGCGACGCACGCGGCTTAGGCCGAACGGATGACGGTTCGCGGCCCAAAAACAGGAAGGCCGCCCGGATTCCCGATCCGCGGCGGCCTTCCCTCGTCTCGAGCCGAAAAACGCGTTACTTCACATGCACCTTGATCGACTGGCTCATTTCCGGCCCATAGGAACGGTGCGCGCCGTCGCCGAACTGCATCGTCAGCGTGTGATCGCCGGGCGGCAGCTTCACATCGGCTTCGGTCTGGCCCTTGCCGAAATGCAGCGACGTATCGTTCGCCGGAATCACGGTGCCCTTCGGCAGCGGCTTGCTATCGATCAGCAGATGGTGATGGCCGGTGCCGTCGGTCATCGTGCCCGCCGGCGCGATCGACATGCCATCGACGCCAAACCTCACGTGCACGGGGCTCGTGACGGTCGCGCCATCCTTCGGCTCGATGAAATAGACGCGCGCCTGCGCATGCGCCGCGCCGGCGTATTGCGCGAGCACGATCGCGCCCGTCAGCATCGCACCCAAGACCTTTTTGTTCATCGTTTTCTCCATGTTGTGAAACCGGTCGCTGGCGCGAAAGCGGCGCCGCAGACTCAAAAAGCATACACCGGGCTTTCGGATCGCCGTAATCGGGACCATCCTGTGGACGGTGCGATGCGGCGGGGCGTCGCGTTTCACGGCCCGGGCCGGGGACGATCGCGCCGATTCCTGTAAGATGCCGGGTCGCCGCGCCGCGCATCGTCTTCGAGCGCACGCGTCCGTTTATTTCTTTCGAATCAAGAGTCTGTCGTGAGCGAAGTCATCGAATTCAAGAGCTGGGTCTGCCTGATTTGCGGCTGGATCTACAACGAGGAAGAAGGTCTGCCGGACGAAGGCATTCCCGCCGGCACCCGTTTCGACGACATTCCTGCCGACTGGCGCTGCCCGTTGTGCGACGTGGGCAAGGCCGACTTCGTCGTCGTCGAGTTCTGATGCGGATTGCCGCTTTTCAGGCGGCAGTTTCGTTTCGTTTTTCACCGCGCCACCGCAATCAATTCGCGGCTCGTTTCGTCCACCGGCGCGCGATTCCAGTCCCCATACCAGTCGATGCGCGCAAAACCCGCATCGCGCAAAAGGCGCGCGAGTTCGTCGAGCGTGCGAAAGCGCAGTTCGCTCGCGGCGCTCAGCGTGTCTTCGGGCGTCGACGCGTAGCGGCAGTATGTCGTGAACGCGGCGCGGCCTGTCGTCGACGGATCGGGTTGCGCATGCCGCTCCTGCCACACTTCCACGGTCGTTCCGTCCGGCGCTTCGACGCACCGCGATGAGCGCTCGCGCGTCCAGTCTTCCCACGCGCGCGCCGCCGGATTGCGGCTTTCGAACGCGATCGCGCCGCCTGGCCGGATTGCGCGGCGCGCGGCCCTGAGCGTGGCGAGGAACGCGGCATCGTCGAGAAACACTTGTGCGACGTGGCCCGTCATCACGAGCAGATCCGCCGCGCCGACGAACGGCAGCGCCGTCGCATCGCCTTCGATCCACGTCACCTCGTCGCCTTGCGGACGCGCTCGCGCGACACGCAGCATGTGCGCCGACGGATCGATGCCCGTCACGCGATGCCCGCGCTTCGCCAGTTCGCAGGCGAGCAAGCCCGTGCCGCAGCCGAGATCGACGATATGTCCAGCCGGCTGCGCCAGCGCGAGATAGAACGCCGTGTCGGGCGCGCATGGATTGAGGGCGTCGTAGAGCGCGACGAAGCGCGGATCGTCGTAGCGCATCAGCGGCTCTGGTACCCGATCGCGTCGCGCATCGGCTGGCTGCCGATCATGATCGGGCCGGTGAATGGCGTATCGAGATCGAGGATCACGAGCACCGCCGATGCGATCGACAGCGCGCCGAGCATGATCGTCACGAGCGAGAGCGCGTTGCGCGGCGCGATCAGCCCGAAGCACAGGAAGATGATGAGCAGCCAGCCGACGAGTATCCGGTCGAACGGATAGGAAATCGATCCTTGCGCTTCCTCCACCAGCTTCCAGCGCAGCGCGATGAGTTGCTCGAAGCGCGCGGCGGCTTCGGCGGCAAGCTCGCGATGATACTCATCGTGCGGATGGAGCATGCGCACCTCGTGCTGGGCATTCCCCAATATCGCGCCGAATGTTTTGCTCGCGAGGCTGTCGGTCTTGGTCGACGGCTCGACGTTCGGATAATCGCCGGGCGGTCGCGGCTCGTTCGGCCACGTGCTCGCGACCCCCGCCGCCGTGTACGAGCGCAGGAGTTCGCGCGCGTGATCGAGATCGGCGCCGTAATCGCGCATGGCGCGATCGAGTTCGATGATCGAGGTCGCGTAGCTGCGCATGTCGCTGTTCGTGCTGTCGAAGACCGTTTTCGCCGATGCGGTCAGAAGGCCGAGCACGAGCGCCGCGAACGTGACCAGCATGCCGACGAGCAACTGGACGAGTTGCACCGTCTCCTGCGCCTTGTGTTCTTCGGGCAGAAGCGGCCGCACGATCGCGCCGAGGCCCGTGCTGGCCAATAAGAGAATGAAGACGAGCACCGCGGATTGGATTTCCGTCATGAGCGCGCGAGCCGTGATGGCGTGACCGGAGTGGTCGCATTATCGGCGGGAAAGCGCTCGCGGTCCAATGCGCACCGGATCAGGAAGAGCGCGGCAGCGAGGCGGCGACGAAATCAGGCGAGCGAGCGAGCGAGAAGAAGAAGACCGCGAGGGCGGCGTGTGGGATCGTGGTCCCCCCGGCAGGAATCGAACCTGCATCTAGCGCTTAGGAGGCACTCGTTCTATCCATTGAACTACGGGGAGCGGACCGCGCATGGCCGACAGCGTCGGCAAGCGAGCGCAGAGTATAGCAAACGCTACAGGCGGGATCGGCGTCGGCGCGAAGAAATTCGAACGCAATGGCGCGCGCCGCGAAAAATCGGCGAAACCCAGGGTTTGCACCTATCAAGTTTCGCGCCGCCATGCCGCCATCGGAATAATGGACCCATATCCCGATATCAAGCCGCAGGGCGCGTTTTCGGCGTTGCTGGCAGACCAGGACCTGACGCACCTCGAACTGGTGCTGCGTCGTTCGTTGTCGTGCGATCTCGGCGGGCCGTTGCTGCCGCCCTCGTACTGGCGCGAGCGGCTCGCATCCATCACGCGTCAGTCACATCTCTCTCACACGCAGATTCAGACCGTGCATCGGCTGTATCTGCATATCGACGCGTTCGAGGCGGCCGGGCGCCAGCGCGAAGAAGAACTCAGACGCGAACGCGAGCAGGCGCGCGCCGTCGCGGCCGGCGGCGGAAACGCTCAAAGCGCCTGAGCGCGTTTCAATGGCGATGCCTCAGCCACCACTCGCGCAATGGATGCCGGTGCGCGTGGTCTCGCGCCGCCACGCGCCTGCGATGTTCATCGCGCCAGTCCTGCGCGAGCAGCACGATGACGATCGTCGCCAGGCACGCAAGCCCGACGAAAATGCTCGACAAATCCCACATGACGTCCTCCCGCTTTCCACTGGCGCCATGTATCGATTTTAGGTCACGCGCCGCCCCGGTTCACGCCGCCTGACGCGCGCGCTGTTGCTGTTGCGCGTGCGCCGCGAGCCGCACCGCCGCGTTGGCCGCGCCGTAGCCGTCGTAGCCGCCGCGCCGCTCGATCACTTCGAGGAAGAAGCGCTGATCGAGCTGCTCCGTATACGCGTGGAAGAACTCGCCGCCGCGCTCGTCGCGGTCGTAAAGGATGTTGTGCTCGCGCATCTGGTCGATCTGCTCGTCGGGCAGGCCGAACCGTGCCACGAGATCGTCGTAATAGTTGCCCGGGATACGCAGAAATTTGACGCCGTCGGTTTCGAGGCGCGGAATCGCATCGAAGATATCGGGCGTGCTGAACGCGACATGGTTCAGGCCCGAGCCACGATAGGTCGATAGCGACTCCGACACCGCGGTATAGCGATCGACCGACGCATTCAGCGCAATGCGCACCGAGCCGTCGCGGCTTCTCACCGCGCGGCTGCGCACGAGGCCGTACGGATCGGGAACGAGCACGGCGGGTTCGGTCTCGAAGCCGAACGCGCTTCTGAAGAACAGCACCCACGTATCGAGCGCATCGGCGGGAAGCGACAGGCACACGTGATCGATGCGCGCGAGCGGCCCCACTTCGTACGGCCCGTCGATGTCCGTCAGAATGAAGTCGGACTCCCACAACGTCGGGGCGCCGGGCGCTTCGTCGACGAAATAGTCGAGACTGCCGTCGGGCGACTGTACGCCGGGCACCACGCGCTCGTTCGGGCCGACTTGGCCGGAGAACGGCGTCGAGCCATACGCGGCGGCGCGCTCGAACGCCTGCTTCGCGTCATCGACATGAAACGCCGACGCGCACAGCGACAAGCCGTGCTTCTGAAAAAAGGCGCTCGCGAACGAATCGGCTTCGGCGTTGAGCACGATCGATCCCGCGCCGTGCCGATACAACGCGACATCCTTCGAGCGATGCTTGCCCGCGAGCCTGAAACCGAGCCGGCCGAGCCATTGCGCGAGATGCTCGCGCGTGCGGTCGTCGACGGCGAATTCGAGGAACTGGAAGCCGATGTGCTCGGGCGGCGCGGGCGGGTTGAACAGCTCCGGCGGCGCGTTGTCGCCCATCAGCTCACGCGTCTGCTCCTCGAGGAAACGCAGCGAGCGATAGCCGTCCGCCGCCGTGATCGCGGTCGGCGCGGCGCGAAAGCCATCATTGAAAATCTCGAGCGACAGCGGACCCTTGTAGCCCGCTTCGAGCACGCGCGCGGTGAAGCCCGCGACATCGAACGCGCCCTGTCCCGGAAAGCAGCGATAGTGACGGCTCCATTCGAGCACGTCCATCGCGAGCACGGGTGCATCGGCGATCTGCACGAACGCGATGCGTTCGCCCGGAATCGACGCGATCTCCTCCACCGAATCGCGGATCGACAGCGTGTGGAACGTGTCGAGCGCAAGCCCGAGGTTCGGATGATTCACCGCGTCGACGAGCTTCCACGCGTGCTTGTACGAGTTCACGTAGCGGCCCCACGCGAGCGCCTCGTACGCGACGATCACGCCCGCCTCCTTCGCGATGTTCGCGAGCACCCCGAGCTGATCGGTGAGCAATGCGTCGTCGCGGATCGTGTCGGGCGACACGTTGCTGCACACGAGAATGCGGTCCGTGCCGAGCTCGTGCATCAGTTCGAACTTGCGCTTCGCACGCTCGACGTTTCTCGCGAGCCGCTCGGGGCTCACGCCGTCGAAATCGCGGAAGGGCTGGAAAAGGTAGATTTCGAGGCCGAGATCCGCGCACATGCGGCGCACGTCGCCGGGCGTGCCGTCGAAATACAGCAGATCGTTCTCGAAGATCTCGACGCCGTCGAAACCGGCCGCCTTGATGGCCCGCAACTTCTCGGGGAGCGTGCCGCTGATGGAAACCGTGGCGATGGAAGTGCGGATTGAACGCAGCATCGCTGCCTCCTCGTTGCAATTCGGTGAATGCGGGATGGATCTGAGCGGCGCTTTCCAGTGTAGGACGTCCGCATGAGAGACGCGCGCAATCCATGTCATTCTGCGAGATAATAACAAACTAACTAGACCGTACAAAGTAGTGAAAACACGAACCGACAAGGCTCCTGCGTGCGTTCACACTGCGCCATAGTCTATTTCGCACTGCAGCATGCAGTGCTCATCCATGCCGGAGCGCTCGCGTGACCAACAAGACTTCGTATCTCATCGGCCTGATCGGATCCGGCATCGCCGGCTCGCTCACGCCCGCCATGCACGAAAAGGAAGGCGGCAACCTCGGCCTCAACTACGTGTATCGCCGCATCGACCTTCAGGCGCTGGCGCTGGAGCCCTCCGCCCTGCCCGATCTGCTCGACGCCGCCGAACGCATGGGCTACGACGGCCTGAACATCACGTACCCGTGCAAGCAAAGCGTGATCCCGTTACTCGACGAGCTCGACCCCGACGCCCGCGCGCTCGGCGCCGTGAATACGGTCGTGCTGAAGGACGGCAAGCGCATCGGCTACAACACGGACGGGTCGGGATTTGCGCGCGCGTTCCAGCGCGGGCTGCCCGGCGTGCCGATGGAACGCGTGGTGCAGCTCGGCGCGGGTGGCGCGGGCGCGGCCGTCGCCCATGCCGCCCTGACGATGGGCGCGCGCGAGCTCAGGCTGTTCGATTCCGACGCGGCACGCGCCGCCTCGCTTGCCGCTGAACTCGCGGCGCGCTTTCCGGATCGCATCGTAAAAAGCGGCGGCGACCTGCGCGAAACGCTCGCCGGCGCAAGCGGCCTCATCCACGCGACACCGACCGGCATGGCGAAGCTGCCCGGCCTGCCGCTTCCGGCGCAATACCTGCACAAGGCATTGTGGGTTGCGGAAATCGTCTACTTCCCGCTCGAAACCGAGTTGCTGAAAGCCGCAAAGGCGCTCGGCTGCCGCACGGTGAGCGGCGGCGGCATGGCGGTATGCCAGGCGGTCGATGCGCTGCGCATCTTCACCGGCCGCGAGCCGGATGCCGAGCGCATGTTCGCGCATTTCCAGAGCTTGCTGGAACGTTGATTACCCGATAGCCACGAAAAAACGGCGACCTCGTGAGAGTGTCGCCGTTTTTCGATGCGCGCGAAGAAAGGATCAGCCGCCGCGCCGCATGTAGCGCGACACCGCATCGACGATCATCTCTCGATGACGCGCACGCGAACGCGCGCCCGACGGATCGCGCCCGAACGCCGCGCCCCACGTATGACGGTTCGCCACACGGTGAAAGCAGAACGAGCTGATCATCAGATGCAGGTCGATCGGATCGACGTCGTCGCGAAAGGTGCCCGCCGCGACGCCGCGCGCGATGAGATCCTCGATGGTCTTCACGACCGTCGAATTGCGCGTCTTGAAGGTCTTCGATCGTTCGATGTACTTCGCGCCATGAATGTTTTCGATGGTCACGAGGCGCACGAAATCGCGATGCTTGTCGTGATAGTCGAACGTGAAACCGATGAATTCGCGCAGCGCTTCCTCCGGCTCCATTTCCGCGAGTTGCAACTCCTGTTCGAGCGCGCGGATATCGCCGTAGACCTGTTCCAATACCGCTTCGTACAAGCCTTCCTTGCTGCCGAAGTAGTAGTACAACATGCGCTTCGTGGTGTTGGTGCGCTCCGCGATGGCGTCGACGCGCGCGCCCGCGAGGCCCATCGCCGAAAACTCCTGCGTGGCAATGTCGAGAATGTTCCGCTTGGTCTCCTCAGGATCGTACTTGCGCCGCCCTTGCTCCGTGGTCGACGAGGGCGCAGCAGTAGCGGCCTTGCTTCCTTTCTTCATTTTTCTGTCTGAGAACGGCGTTGAAAATCGATTCTAGCACGCGCTATTGACGCATCCTCGCCATAACAGGCGTTCATTACGGAGGGCTTCACCTATAATTTTTTTACCCCGCGGACAAATCGAAAATCCACATGCGCAAGAAGTATTCGCTCTTTCTGGCTCCCTCCATTCTGGCCACATGGTGTCTCTGCGCGACGGCGCAGACCGCGTTGCCGCCCGGCCATCCGTCGTCGCGACAACTGATGGCCGCCGAAGGCGTGATGACGAGCGCGAACATCGCGCGCGGCGCGGCGGATGTCTGTCATATCGATGCCGCGAAGGTCGCGCGCTTTCGGGATGTCGTGCGCACGAGCTATCCCGACGCACCCGATTTCGATGGCGAATGGAAGCTCGGCCTCGCGCAGGCACAACCGACCGTCGATCGCTTCGAGAAGCTGAAGACGAGCAATCCGGCGGAGTATCAAAAGGAAATCGGCGAGGCGTGCCCGGCGCTCGATCGCGGCATCGACGACGTCACGCAGCAGTAATCACGCGCTCTTGCCGTCGTAGTGCGCGCGCTTTTCCGCGTACATGGCGGCGTCCGCGCGTTGCAGCATCGGTTCGAGCCGCTCGCCGTCGTGCGCGGTGGCCGCGCCCATCGCGAAACAAAGCGGATTGCCCGAATAGAACTGGTTGTTCACTTCGAGCAACTGGCGAATGCTCTCGATCACCGCCTCGCCGTCGCGCTCGTCGGCGCCGGGCAGAAGCACCATGAACTCGTCGCCGCCGATGCGCGCCGCCTGGAACGGCTTCTCCACCGCCTTGCCGAGCACTTCGCCCGCGCGGCGCAACAGCGCGTCGCCGGCGGCGTGGCCGAGTTGATCGTTGACGGCCTTGAGCCCGTTCACATCGACCGCGATCGCCGTCACCGGGAACGGGCCCTTGCGTTCGAGGCGATTGATTTCGTCGATATAGAACGAGCGATTCTTGAGCTTCGTGAGCACGTCGTGCTTGCCGAGGAATTCCAGATACGCCTCGGCCTTCTTGCGCGCGGTGATGTCCGTGAGCGCGACGAGCACGAGATCCCAGCGCGCCTCGTGCCCCGGGAATACCGAGAACTGCAGATGCACATGCACCTCGTTGCCTTCGAGCGAATAGTTGAGCACCTCGCGCTGATGGAAGAGCTTCCCATCCCACAGATCGATCAACTGTTCCTGGAAGTGCTGCTGCATGTCGTCGCGGAAGACTTCGGACAGGCGCGCGAGCAGCGTGGCCTTGGTCGGCGCGGCGAACATCCGCAGCGTATGCTGATTCACGTCGAGCACGTGAATCTCCTGCATGCAGCGTTCGACGAACTCCGGATGAACGTTGGTGAACGTGCGAAAGTCGACGATGCCGCGCTCGCGCACATCGTCCAGTAGCGACTTCACGGAACTGAAGTCTTCCACCCACAGCGACACCGGTGAATGCTCGAACAGTCCGCGCGCATACAGTTCGCTCGCGGCGGCGGTGCGGCGCATCGCTTCGAGCTCGGTGATGTCCTCGATCGTGACGAGCACGCGGGTCCATGTGTCTTCGTGGCCCGGCAGGACGACCGCCTTGAGCAGCACGTCGAGGCGCTTGCCGTCGAGCGTGTAGTTGACCGTCTGACTCACGAAGCGCGGCTTGCCGCACCACAACTGCTCCAGTTCGTCGATGTGTGTGGTGAGCATGTCATCGCGGAACACACGATCGAGGTTCTGCACGAGATGATCGACGTCTCTTGCCTGAAACAGCGACAGCGTGCGCTGATTGACCTTCACGACGCGAATGCGTGACGAACACTCGGCCACGCATTCCGGATTCTCGGCGAGAAACGCGCGCAGATCCGTGACGCCCGCCGCGCGCCAGCGCTCGATCTGCTCGCGCACGGCGCTGAAGTCCTCGAGCCAGAGCGAGACGGGCGCGAGGTCGAACATGTCGGCATCGTCCTCCGGCACGCTCGCCGGCATGAATTGACCGGCAGTGCGGCGCGGGTCGTTTGGCATGGTCATCCTTTCGGCTCGCGCCGGCTAAAAAATGGGTCCCTGGTCGATACTCCATTCATCTCATTATTGTAGCCTGCGTCATATTTCCGGAAGCCGCGTCGCCCGCGCGCGTACACGCGCAGCGGCGTTTGCGCTCATGCCCGATATCGGGGGCGGATGCTACACTCGATTGGCCACGCCCTTGCCGCATCCACGTTCTACGTTGCGCAACCCTTAGGCACGTTTGCTGCACTGCCGGGAGGATTGCGCGACGCCACGCAGTCCGATGCGCTGTGCGGCATCCATCCACATCGCAAGAAGAAGGAGGCACGACTCTCATGGCTGATTTCCGCATCTGGTCCGACGAATTTCCGGCGAACGGCTTCATGACGCACGCACAGGAATTCGACCAGCAAGCCTTCGGCGGCTCGGGCGAGAACATTTCCCCGGCGCTGCAATGGGAAGATCCGCCCGCCGACACGCGCAGTCTCGCGCTCACCGTCTACGACCCCGACGCGCCCACGGGCAGCGGTTTCTGGCACTGGATCGTCGTCAACATTCCAGCCGATGTGCGCTCGCTGCCGCGCAATGCCGGCAAGCCCGACGGCAGTCTGCTGCCGCAAGGCGCGCTGCAACTTCGCAACGATTACGGCACGGTCGGTTTCGGCGGCGCGGCGCCGCCGCGTGGCGACAAGCCGCATCGGTATATCTTCCGCATCCATGCGCTTTCCGCGGAGAGCCTGCCGCTCGACGGGAACGTGACCAACGCGGTGGCGCGCTTCATGATCCATCTCAACGAAATCGATTCGGCGACCTACACCGGCCTCTACGAGTTGAAGTAAAGCCGGGAATGCGGCGCGGCGTGACCGCGCCGCGCTCACACAGCCATTTGAAAACGGCGCGTCGTACAACGCGCCGCTCCCACTTCCCGCCCATCGATGGACTCCGACCAAGGTCTGCCGCTGCCCCAGCGATACTGGGCGATTGCCGTCGTCGCGCTCGGCATTACGCTCGCGGTGCTCGACGGCGCCATCGCGAACGTCGCGCTGCCGACCATTGCCCGCAATCTGAATGCTTCTCCCGCCGACTCCGTCTGGGTCGTCAACGCGTATCAGCTCGCGATCACCATCTCGCTTCTGCCGCTCGCCTCGCTCGGCGATCGCATCGGCTACCGGCGCGTGTACATGGCGGGGCTTGCGCTCTTCACGGTGTCGTCGTTCGCGTGCGCGCTGTCCGATTCGCTTCTCACGCTCACCATCGCGCGCGTGGTGCAGGGCTTCGGCGCGGCGGGGATCATGAGCGTGAACACGGCGCTCGTGCGCATCATCTATCCGCACGATCAGCTCGGGCGCGGCGTATCCATCAACGCGACGGTCGTCGCCATTTCGTCGGTGATCGGACCGACGGTGGCCTCGGGCGTGCTTTCCGTCGCGACCTGGCCGTGGCTGTTCGCGATCAACGTGCCGATCGGCATCGCGGCGTTCGCGTTCGGCTGGAAGTCGCTGCCGCGCACGCCGGGGCATCGGCAGCCGTATGACTACATCAGCGCGATCATGAACGCGCTCTTCTTCGGCATTGCGATCGTTGCGGTCGATGGCTTCGGGCATGGCGAGCATCGTCCGTATCTCATCGGTGAGATCATCGCGACGGCCGTCATCGGCTACTTCTTCGTGAAGCGGCAATTGACGCAAAGCGCGCCGCTGCTGCCCGTCGATCTGATGCGCATTCCGGTGTTCGCGCTCTCGGTCGGCGCGTCGGTGTGTTCGTTCTGCGCGCAGATGCTCGCGTTCGTGTCGCTGCCGTTCCTGCTGCAGAACAATTTCGGCATGAGCCAGGTCGAGACAGGGTTTCTGATGACGCCGTGGCCGCTCGTGATCGTGTTCGTCGCGCCGCTCGCTGGCGTGCTCGCGGATCGCTATCCGGCGGGACTGCTCGGCGGCATCGGGCTCGCGATTCTGACCGTCGGGCTCGTGCTGCTCGCAAGCGTCGGCGCGCATCCGGGCGCGCTCGACATTGCGTGGCGCATGGCCGTATGCGGGCTCGGCTTCGGCCTCTTCCAGTCGCCCAACAATCGTCAGATGCTCTCGTCCGCGCCGCGTCATCGCAGCGGCGGCGCGAGCGGCATGCTCGGCACCGCGCGCCTCACCGGGCAGACGCTGGGCGCGGCGCTCGTCGCACTGATCTTCGGCGTCGCGCCGAAGCAGGGCCCCGTGATTGCGATTGCGCTCGCGGCGGCGTTCGCGGCGGCTGCCGCCGTGGTGAGCCTGCTGCGCCTCACCGGCAAGCGCAGCATCGAGCCGGCCTGACCGCCCTCTTCTCTCGTGGCCGCGCGGGCGCTCGCTGGGCACAGCCTTTGCTGAAAACTCGGGCATGGATTCCGCTCCCCGCGGAACGTTCGAAACAGCAACAAAGGAGTGTGTTCATGGCCATTTCCCTCAACGGTTGCAAGGTTGCGATTCTCGCCGTCGACGGCTTCGAGCAGGCAGAGCTCGTCGAGCCGCAACGCGCGCTCAAGGAAGCCGGTGCGCAGGTGGATGTCGTGTCCCAAAAGCCGGGGCAGATCCAAGGTTTCAAGCACGTCGACAAGGGCGACAAGGTGAACGTCGATGTCACGCTCGACGCCGTCAACGCCGCCGACTACGACGCGGTCGTGTTGCCGGGCGGCGTCGTGAATGGCGACGCGATCCGGCTCGACGCGAAGGCGCAGAGTTTCGTGAAGGACGCCGATCAGGCGAAGAAGCCGATCGCGGTGATCTGCCACGGCGGCTGGCTGCCGATTTCGGCGGGCATCGTCGCGGGCCGCACGATGACGAGCTGGCCGAGTCTGCAAGACGACATTCGCAACGCGGGCGGCACGTGGGTCGATCAGGAAGTGCAGATCGACGGCAATCTCATCACGAGCCGCAAGCCCGACGATCTGCCCGCGTTCAACAAGGCGCTGATCGAAGCGCTCGAAAAGACGCGCACCGCGTGATGCATCGCACCGGAGCCAAGCCGATGTCGAGATCGCTCATTTCACTCACGCGCGCAATCGCGTTGTCGCTCGCCGCCGTGGCTGCGGCGGCGCCTGCCGCGCAGGCACAGACCGAAGGCGCGGCGAGCGCCGCGCGCAACGAAAAGCTCTCACTCATCGATCAGCAGTTCCTTCAGGACGCCGGTCAGGCAGGCGCGACCGAGCTCGCGGCGAGCAAGCTCGCGCTCACGCGCGCGAGCGACCGGCAGGTGCGGGAATTCGCACAGCGAATGATCGTCGATCACACGAAGCTCGCCCGCAATCTCGATGTGCTCGCCAAGCGCCACGGCATCACGGCGCCGCCGGCCGCCGATTCTTCCGTGATCGGCAGCCTGCAAAATCTCCAGGGCGCCGAGTTCGACAAGGCCTATATTGAAAAGGTAGCCTTGGACGGCCATCAGAAGGCCGTCGCGCTATTCAGGAAGGAGAGCGAAAGCGGCAACGATACTGCCCTGAAGGCGGCGGCGACCAAGGCGTTGCCGGTCATCAGCCATCACTACGAGATGGCGCAGCAGCTCGCCAAAGCGAAGGCGGCGTCATGAGCGTCGCGAACGTCGCCGGGCCCGCGGCTGCTCCCCGTTCACCTTGCCGCCCCGCTTATGAGGACTCGACCATGCACATCACGTTTGCAGACGAAGCCCCCGTTTATGACGGCGACGACCTCGCCATTCACTTTGCCGCCCTCATCGACGGCGAGCCGGTCGTGTGTTCGATCACCGCCGAAGCGCTCGAAGATCATTTCGGCGCGAAGTCGCCACGCGAGGACGATCTGCTCGAGGCCTACGCGCGCGGCACGGCGCGCATTCGCGCGGTGTGCGCCGAAGTCCTCGACGACAACGGCGGCCAGCCCGCCGTGCTGAGGAGCGGATTGTTCCGCGTCGCCGGCATGGAGCCCGACTGAGCGGCGCTGGAGCTTCGCCCGCGCGCGACGCATCTCACATCACGCAAGCCAAACAAGGAGGGAACATGTCACTGATCATTGCCGGCCGATTCCAGACCTTTCCCGCGGCCGAATCAGCAGCCCAGAAGCTCTTCGCGCAAGGTTTCGTCGAAGAAGACGTGACGCTCTTCTTCGTCAATCCGAGCGGCCAGCACGCGCGCTTTCCGGTCGGGGGCGATGTCGGCACCGACGCGGGCGCGAGCGCCGCGCCCAAAGGCGCCGGCAAGGGCGTGACGATCGGAGCGGTCGCGGGTGCGGTCGTGGGCGCTGCGATTTTCGCGGTCTTTCATGCGCCGCTGCTCGTCTCGGTGATCGCGGCCGGCGTCGGCGCGTATGTGGGCTCGCTCGTCGGCGCAATGTCGCATACGAAAAAGAAGCCGCAAGACGCCGCGCACGCCGAGGAACCCACGCGCCACGCAGGCGTCCTCGTTGCCGTTCATGTGTCGCCGGAAACGCAGGAGCGGGCCACGACGACGCTGCGCGAGGCGGGCGGCATGGATATCGAGCGTGCGTCGGGACGCTGGAAACAGGGCCGCTGGAGCGACTTCGACCCGTTGCAGCCGCCGCATCCGGTAAAGGAGTTCGCGCAGACGCGTGCGTGATCGTTTTCACCCCGCGAATGAAAAAACGCCCGCTTCCCGCGGTAATGCCGTTCAGTTAAGGTCTTTTCTTAGATAACGAACGGTGTACCGTTTAGGGCGGGATTTGACGACCCGGTCGC
>NZ_JALQDI010000004.1:0-27452 GCF_023631305.1 Caballeronia sp. INML3B | reverse complement strand
GTGCTTCGATCAGATAAGTGAGGTGGTCGGCAAGCATCGCACCGGAAAGTTAACAGCCCGGCGCTCCGTTTACAACCACTTCTCACCCCATAAACAAAAATGCCGTTCAGCGCTAACTGAACGGCATTACCGCTTCCCGCGGGCGTTTGTGCTGATGCGTTTGCGCCGAACGCGTCACACCCACGACGCGTGCGTCCGATCCGGCCGCCTGTTCGCACGCACGCCGCAAGCGGCAGGCAAAACGCGCGCCTTGCCGGTGCGCGCGGCGGGCGCTTCGCAGAGCGGTCCATATTCCAGGTGAGATGCCTGCGCCGGTTGCGCGTGCATGTCGATAACGCGCTCACGGATGTGCAAGGTCAGCGCGGATGCCGCGACAGCGACGAGGGTAAGGAACTCGCGATGTGCGAGTCGATTGAGGAATTTCACTGTGTTCTCTCCCATTGCCGTGGTCTGCGCGTCTAACCCATGCGCGCTGTTTGCCGTGTCGGGAGCAAATCACGTGCCCCTGAACACGAAGCGCGGGCACGCTGCGTGCGCAATGACTCGGCGAGCCGCGTCCCGCAGGGAGGCTGCGCAGTGGCAAATATCGAAACTAAAAGGAGGTGTTATATGAGCACGAACGTCGTATCGGTACTCAACGATCTCGTCGAAACCTCGAAGGACGGGGAAAAGGGTTTTCTCAAGGCCGCCGAGGATACGCGCGATCCGAGCCTCAAGCTGCTGTTTCAGAATCGCGCGCAGAAGTGCGCCGAAGGCGCGCGCGAGTTACAGGATGTCGTCGCGCGTCTGGGCGGTAAGCCCGAAACAGGCGGCTCGATGGCCGGCGCGCTGCATCGCGGCTGGGTCGATGTAAAGTCGGCCGTGACCGGCCACAGCGACCACGCGATTCTCGCCGAATGCGAGCGTGGCGAAGATGCCGCGAAGAAGAACTACCGCGAGGCGCTGGATAAGGATTTGCCTGCCGATATCCGCCAGATCGTCGAGCGTCAGTATCAGGGCGTGGTCGAAAATCACGACCGCATCCGCGATCTGCGCGATCAATACGCAGCCGCGAAGTCCTGAAGCATCGACGTAGCAGCGGCCCGATGACGAAAGGGCCGCAGAAAGACAAACGGCCGCGATGCGGCCGTTTTTTCGTCGAGCGTCGGGCCGACGCGTTACTGCGGCTGACCCTTGTCGTTGGTGCCGAGCGCCGAAGCCGCCGCCGCTGCCGACGCGCCCTTCAGCTTGTGCGCCTTGTCCTGCTGATGCAGATAGGTGCCCTTCTGCTTCTTCGCGTGGGTGCCGGCGTCCGCGCCGGTCGTGGCCGCATCGGAAGCTGCCTGCGCGAATGCCGCCGTCGAGAATGCCAGCGCGAGCGCGCCGATCAATGCCATCTTTTTCGTCTTCATGAAGAGCTCCTTTTTGCCGGGGCCTCTGAATGCCGGGCTACTGCGCATTCGAGAGCCGCCTGTGCAAGTACGGTCCTGAACGGTCGTACTCGTTTTTAAGTTTCGAAGTGCTGCGAGGTGATGCGCACTGCGTGAAGCGTCATGCGTGAACTGCGACTGAAGCATCGGGCGATGCGACGCGACCCCATGCCCCCATGCGAGAACCCGCGCTTCGTCCGATTCTTCGCCTGATTGTGGCGAATCGTCGAACCCCGCGCGGGTTCCGTACTACTGGCACTCAACCGCGGCCCGCCGTGGCGAAGCCGGGCATACGAACTATGCCATTACTTGGCGGCAATTTTAAGATGGTTCTTCACGGAAGCAACACCCGAAACGTTCGAGACGACTTCTTCGGCGGCGGTCTTGTCCTCTGCCGAAGGCACCGTGCCCGTCAGCGACACCACGCCCCCATGCGTCTTGACGTGGATATGCGTGGACTTGACGTTCTTCGCGCCGAGCAATTCGGCCTTGACCTTGGTGGTGATGGCGCTGTCATCGACCTTCTGGCCCATCGACGTGCCGGAACCGCTTGTCGACGACGCCGCATTCGTTTGTGCGCCGACGTTGAGTGCGAACACCACACATGCGATACCGCCGGCTGCCTTAAGGATTTGAGTCGTCTTCATGGCAATACTCCCATTTTTTCGATTTTGGTCTGGCGCCCCGTTCGCCTTTGCGCGAGGCGGCTCTTCGATTACGTCCGCGCCCGTAGCACGCGGATCGTGAGCCTTGTGCCGCAACTTGCGTGCCGGATCACATCACCGCGCTCACAAACTTCTCCTGAGGTGCGCTGAACGGACCGTGCAGCAAGGCGTTCGTGCGTGCGCGAACAAATCTTCGACGGTCGAAGAACCGTCTGGCGCAACGCATCTCTCGCGGCCGCAAACCCGCGGTGCTTTTGTCTGAGCGCGTGTAAAAACTGCGTGAAAGAAGGCTCCTGATTGCTTCGCAAACGTGTAGCGGACGGCCAAAAACGTAGTCGCAACGCGAGCTTGCGGAACGTTGGCACGGCCATTGCTTTAATGGTTCGCAAACCTGCCCATTACGTATAGAACAATCGAGGATTAGCAAGCAATGCCGCCTACACTCGAACTCCGCGCGAAGCAAACGCTCGCGCTCACGCCGCGTCTGCAGCAGTCAGTCCGTCTCCTGCAACTTTCGTCACTGGAGTTCCAGCAAGAACTGCGCAACGCGCTCGATACCAATCCGTTCCTCGAATACGACGAGTCACAGACCGAAGACAACGCGCTCGGCGCCGACAACGGCAGTTCGATGGGAGAATCGGCGCTCTCGTCGACCGCCACCAGCGACACCACCGAGGCGCCGCTCGCGCCCGAAGCAAGCATGGAAAGCGAGCAAAGCGCCGATGCCGGCTCGCGCGAAGATTCGATGAGCGAATTCTCATCCGATCCCTTCGGCCGCGGCTCGCGCAATGGCAGCGACGGCGAAGGCTCCGATCCCGCCGACTGGGTGCGCATCGAGCCGTCGCTGCATGAAACGCTCCACGACGCGTTGCGCCTCTATCAGCTGAACGAGCGCGATCGCGCGATTGCGCAACTCATCATCGAAGCGCTCGACGACGACGGCTATCTGCGCCAGGAATTGAGCGAGCTCGCCAATGTCGTGGAAATCGAGCCCGCGCTGCACGAGGATGAACTCAATATCGCGCTCAAGCTCGTGCAGTCGCTCGACAAGCCGGGCGTCGGCGCGCGCAATCTCTCCGAATGCCTCGCGCTGCAGCTCGAAGCGCTCGAAGAGGACACGCCGGGCCGTGCGGTTGCGCTCGAGATCGTCACGCATCATCTGGAGCGTCTCGCGCGGCGCGAGCAGGCCGAACTGCAAAAAAAGATCGGCTGCAGCGCGGATGAACTGCGCATCGCGTGCGCGCTCGTGCGCCGCCTCGATCCGAAGCCGGGCGAGAACTACGGCCAGAGCGAGGACAACTACGTGGTGCCCGACGTTATCGTGCGTCAGGTGAAGAAGCAATGGGTCGTGATGATCAACCCGGCCGTGCTGCCGCGCGCGCGCATCCATCGCATGTATGCAGAGCTTTTCGCGCAATCGGCCGGCGCGAGCCGCTCGCCGCTCGCGCAGCAATTGCAGGAAGCGCGCTGGCTGATCCGCAACGCGCAGCAGCGTTTCACGACGATCCAGCGCGTCGCCGAATGCATCGTCTCGCATCAGAAGGCGTTCTTCGACTACGGTGAGATCGCGCTCAAGCCGCTCGTGCTGCGCGATGTCGCCGATGAACTCGGTTTGCACGAATCGACCATCTCGCGCGCGACCGGCAACAAGTATATGGCCACGCCGCGCGGCATCTTCGAGTTCAAGCACTTCTTCCCGCGCGAACTGAGCACGGAAAGCGGCGGCACCTGCTCGGCTGCGGCGGTGCGCGCGCTGCTCAAGGAAATGATCTCGAAGGAGAACACGCGCGATCCGCTGTCCGATGTGAGTCTCGCGAAGATGCTCGCGGATCAGGGCGTGATCGTCGCCCGCCGCACGGTGGCGAAGTATCGCCATCTGATGAAGGTGCCGCCCGCCGAACTGCGCCGTCAGGCGTGATGCGGCGCGCGCGTCATCGGTTCTCACGCTCTCAAGCGTTCGGCGACGACCCGGTCAAGCGAGGCGCCTGAGCGACACGAGCGTAATCGCGGGCCGTCCGCTTTCGGACGGCCTTTTTTTGTCCGGTCAGCGCCAGCCCGACGCGCGATGCGTGCGCTTTCTCGCCGCCGTCGCCGCGAGCTCGGCGCCGAGCAGAAAGACCGCGGCCGAGTAGTAGAGCCACATGAGGATGATCGCGAGCGATCCGGCCGCGCCGAACATGTTCGCCGTGCCCGCGTGCGCGAGATAGAACGCGAAAAGGCGCTTGCCGCCTTCGAAGAGCAGCGCGGCGGCGGCGGCGCCGAGCGCGGCATCGCACCAGCGCATGCGCGTCGTCGGCAGGAACTTGAGCAGTACCGTGAAGGCGATCATCAGCACACCGAGCGATATCGCGCGCCGCGTGAGGCCCGACAGGACGATGAACGGGCTGCCGTCGCCGAGTACCCAATGCCCGAGTATCTCGACGAGCGCATCGAGCACGAGCAGCACCGCGACGAGCAGCCCCGAACCGACCACCAGCCCGAACGACATCAGCCGCACGCGCAGCAGCGTGACGATGCTCTCGCGCGTGCTCACCGCAGGCGTCGGCCAGATGACGTTGAGCGCGCTGTGCAGCGAGGAGAACGTCGCCGACGCGCCGATCAGCACGCCCGCGACAGAGAGAATCGCCGTGCTGCGCGCGATGTCGGCGTGCCACGCGTTCGCGACGATCGCCTCCAGCGTGCGGGCGGCGTCCACGCCCACGACACCGCTGATCTCGGCGAAGAGCCGCCCTTGCACGGCATCGGCGCCGAAGAAGACGCTCGCCACCGCGATCACGATGACGAGCGTCGGCGCAAGCGAAAACGCCGCGAAGAACGCGATCGCCGCCGAGAACATCAGGCAGTGATCCTGCGACCATTGCGTGATCGGATCGACGACCCACGAAAGCCAGCCGAAACGCGACGTGCGGCCCGAGGCGACGGGCGCGGATTGAGGGGCGGAGACGTCCTGGTCCATCGGCGGGGAGCGTGAGCGCGGCTTGAAGTGTCAATCGACGATGTTAGCGCCGCGCTGCGAACCGTGTGTAAAAAACGGCGCGCTCCGTCGGAAGCGCGCCGCTTTCGTGTTGCGCTCTGCATTACGTGTCAGGGCTGGTCGGCGGCCGGGTCGGCGTCTTCGTCGGCGAGACTGCGGGTTTCATCCTCGACTTCGTCGGGGAGGATATCGGAGTCGGCCTCCAGATTGTTGTCGCCGTCCGCCGACGCGCTTTCGCCAGTGCCGAAGCGGTCCGTATCGCTGGCTAGCTCCGCCTTGGACTGGCCGAGCGCGTGCGCGTCCAGCTCATCTTCGATGTCGCCGGGATAGCGCTTTTCGCCCTGCACGTCCGACCCACTGTCCGACGAGTCGCTCGGGCCGAGTGCTCCGGTGCCGTGCCCCTTGCCGTATTCCGCGCCGTCGTCTTCGGGCGGGTTCAATGTGCTTCCACTCATCATGACCTCCTTCGATCGTGTCCGTGATGAATCCGCAAATCCCGTTCCGCGACCGTTCCGGAGCGACGCATGAAAAACCCCGCGCTTCTTTCGAGGCGCGGGGCTCTGAGTGCGTGACGACGTTCAGTACGGATTCAGGCCTTCGCCGCCGGACGCCTGGCTTCGGCTGCGCCCTGCTTCACCGTCTTGACGGTCTTTTCGGTAACGGACGTCGCGGTGGCGACACTGCGCAAATCCGACATGAACGAATCGCGCCATACCGAAAGGTTGTTCTCGCGCAGCGGCGCCATCATGTCGGTGTGACGCGCCTGACGCTCGGCGAGCGGCATCGACAACGCACGCTCCAGCGCTTCGGACATCTGAGACAAATCGAACGGATTGACGACGAGCGCGCCCGGCAATTGATCTGCCGCGCCCGCGAACTGCGACAGGACGAGCGCGCCCGGATCGGCCGGATCCTGTGACGCGACATACTCCTTCGCGACGAGATTCATGCCGTCGCGCAGCGGCGTCACATAGCCGACCTGCGAGAGACGGAATAGCGCCATCAGCAGATTGCGCTCGTATTTGCGGTTGAGATACTGGATCGGCGTCCAGTCGAGCTGGGCGAATCGTCCGTTGATGCGGCCCGCCTCGCCTTCGAGATTCTGGCGGATGCGCTGGTAGGTCTGCACGTCCGAGCGCGTCGGCGGCGCGATCTGCACGAGCGACACGCGGCCATGCCAGCCCGGCGCGTTCAGCAGAAGCCGCTCGAACGCCTGAAAGCGCTCGACGAGACCCTTCGAATAGTCGAGGCGGTCGACGCTCATGATGAGCTTGCGCCCGTGCATGCTGTCGCGCAGGCTTTTCACCTGCTTGCGGTTCGCGAACTGCTCGGCGGCCTTCGCGATCGCATCCGGATAAATGCCGATCGGATAGGCACCCACTTTCAGCATGCGGCCGAATGCCTGCAGCATGCCGTCGTCCTCGTTGAAGTGGCCGCGACTCGTGCGCTCCACATAATCGATGAACGACTGCTTGTCGCTGTCCGTCTGAAAGCCCACGACGTCGTACTGGCACATCGCCGCAATCAGTTCCTCGTGCGGCGGCACGGTGCGCATCATCTCCGGCACCGGAAACGGAATGTGCAGGAAGAAGCCGATAGGATTCGCGACGCCGAGCTTTCTCAACTCCTGCGCGAACGGAAGCATGTGATAGTCGTGCACCCAGATGATGTCATCGGGCTTGAGCATCGTCTTCAGCTTCGCGGCGAGGCTGGCGTTGACGCGCATATAACCCGCGTATTCCTCGCGATCGAAGCGCGACAGGTCATTGCGGTAGTGGAACGTCGGCCACAACGTGGCGTTCGAGAAACCTCGGTAGTACTGGTCGTAATCGCGGCGTGTGAGTCCGACGGTCGCGTAAGTCACCTTGCCGCCCTTCTCCACGACAGGCGCGCCCGACTCGCCGACGATCTCGCCGCTCCACCCGAACCACACGCCCCCAGTCTCCTTGAGCGCGTCGAGAACGCCGATCGCGAGGCCGCCTGCGCTGGGCTTGCCCTCCTGGATCGGTGCGACGCGATTCGATACCACGATCAATCTGCTCATTACAGCATCACCTCATCAGTTGTCGTTGCATGCTCGAATTGGCGATCAAGGGTATGCAAAAGCTGTGCCTTTTTGTCGGCCTTTGTGAATGAAAATTTGTATGAGGATGTTACGGACGAACGAAAATACGCGGCGAACGCGGCCGCGTGTAGATTTTTATTCTTGCGCCGGGTGCTCCCGCCGGCTGCAATCACGCGTCCTGCTCGGAACCCAGATCGCGCTGATAGTCGATGCCCTCGCGGCGCACGCCGCCCTGGTTATGCTCGCCATCGGGCGGCGCGCCAGGCGCGGGGCGGTTCTGACCGGCGGGATCGTGATCGGCGGGCGGCGCGGATGCGCCCTGCGTGCCGACAGCCTTGGCGGCTTCGGCGCGCGCTTCACGCTTGGACGAGTGACGCGCTGAGCGTCGGAGTGCGGGATGCCTCATGATGCCTCCAGAGAAGAAGGCCGTCGCGATAGTGACGTCGGCGGCGCCGGACCGATGCGCTCCGAGAAGCGCGGCTTCAGAAAAAGCGACCGGCGACAGCCTGTGTCGCCGGTCATTATTGCGCCATCCGTTGTAATCCCTACGCTGCGGATGGAAACTTATTCAAACCTTGCACGAATTCTGGGCATTGTCCAACGTCTGCATTCCAGCGTCTTTCTCTGCTGCTAGTACACGTGCGGCGTATCGCCAGGCCCCGGCGGCGGATCGCCGATCGGCTGCGACGGCGGCTCGGGCGGCTCGCGCGTCGGGTCCGGATTCGTGTCAGGCGGAATCGGCGTGGGCGGCGGCTGATCGGGCGGCGTCACAGGCGGATCCGGCGGCTGCGGCGTCTGTGCCTCGATACGGGCACCATCGGAAGCGCGATTGGACGGGCTGTATGACATGGCGGGCTCCTTGCGGTCTTGTGATCGTACTTTCGCCATCCGTCGGCGCCTGCGCGCCACGCGCGGATGTCACTCGACCGACAGCAAGGGGCATGCCCTTCGTTAGCGTCCGTTGCGCTTCTTCCGTCCCATTATCGGCGTAGAAAACGCGCCTGCCAATGAAAAACGCCTGCGCTTTTTAAAAGCCGCAGGCGTTGTTTTGTCTAAAGATAAGCGAAGTTCAGGAATTTTCGCTGTCGGACTCGTTAATATCGCCACCCTCGCCGACCGCTGCCTTGTTCGCGTCCTCGCCATACTCGACGAGCCGGTTATAGAGCGTTTTGAGGCTGATCCCGAGGATCTCGGCGGCGCGCGTCTTCACGCCGCCGCACTGGTCGAGCGTCGCGAGGATGAGCTGCCGGTCAGCTTGCGCGAGCGAAGTGCCGAAAGGAATAGTCACCGCCGTGCCGGCCGATGGTTTTGACAGCGAAATCTGCAACGGCACGGTCGCCGTGCTGTCCGAATCCGACCCCGACATGATGTAGGCGCGCTGCACGTAGTTCTTCAACTCACGGACGTTGCCCGGCCAGTTGTATGAGGCCAGCATCTCGCGCATGGCGGGCGGGAACGCCTTCTTCGTGTTGTAGCGGGAGTTCAGTTCGTCGAGGAACGCCTGCCCGAGCAGATCGACGTCCTTGCCCCGCTCGCGCAACGGCGGCAGGTTGATCGGAAACACGTTCAGGCGGTGATAGAGATCGAGGCGCAGCTTGCCTTCGAGCACCGCCTGCTCGGGATCGCGGTTGGTCGCGGCGATGAGGCGCACGTCGGTCTCGAGCTCCTTGGTCGTGCCGACGCGCATGAACATGCCCGTCTCCAGCACGCGCAGCAGCTTCACCTGAAGCTCGATCGGCATCTCGGTGATTTCATCGAGGAACAGCGTGCCGCCGTTCGCGCGCTCGAAATAACCCTTGTGCTGACGATCCGCGCCCGTGAACGAGCCGCGCTCGTGGCCGAACATTTCCGATTCGATCAGGTTCGGCGAGATCGCCCCGCAGTTCACGGCGATGAACGAATGCTTGCGACGCAAGCTGAGTTCGTGAAGCGTCTGCGCGGCGACTTCCTTGCCAGTGCCCGATTCGCCGATCAGCAGCACGGACGCGGCCGTCGGCGCGACACGGCCGATCTGGTCGTACACGGTTTGCATTGCGGGCGAGTTGCCGAGCATCAGACCGAAGCGGCCCATGCGGCGCAGTTCGCCACGCAAGGTGCCGATTTCCGCCTTCAGGTCGCCGGCGCGCGGCAGGCGCGAGAGGATGGCCTTCACGCGCTGCATGTTGATCGGTTTGACGAGGTAGTCGGTGGCGCCCATCTTGAGCGCGCTGACGGCGGATTCCACCGTCGCGTGACCGGTTATCACGATCACCTCGACACCCGAACGCGGGTCCAGATCTTCGAAAAGATCGACGCCCGTGCCGTCGGGCAGTTTGAGGTCGGTGAACACGACATCCGGCGTCTGACGCACAAGCTGAATGCGCGCCTCGCGCAAATCGCCGGCGGTGGCCGTCGTCAATCCGTCTTCGCCGATGATCGCGGCTAGCGCCTCGCGGGTACTGGGATCGTCATCGACAATCAATACGTGTGGCATTGCGTCTCGAATTCTTCCAAAGCGTTTTCAGGGTCACACGCCGTGGCGGCGTGGTCTTCTCCGTGCGGCAGGGTCGCCGCGCGGGCCGGTGCGATTCGCGATGAGAGCCGATTAAAAGTAATCGGCGCGACGCAAGATGCGCAAAAGATAGAATAATTTCCGATTATCCAAACGCCTGGTTCAATCCAGCGTAAGTTTTTCCATTAGACAACTTATGGCCGGAGTTTCACTGATTATAAGCGTTTATCATGATAAAAACGCACGCCAGAGCAGCGTGCGTTTGATTAGTCGCACCATTAATAACCGTCAATGGCTCGATTATTCGGCTCGCGTGAGCTGCGGCTCCGAAGCCTGTCAGCTCCGTGGAAAATTCCACGCATCGGCGGTGCCGCCGACGACGCCGTGGCCGTTCACCGCTTGGGCGTGAGTGCCGGTCGCCGGGGTGAGCACCTTACCGCCCTCGTCTTCCCAGCGGTTTATCTCGCGCGCCGTGCGCCGTCCGGCCGCGTCCTGCGACTGCACCCACTTCCACGCGAGAACGCTGCCGACGGCGAACAGCGCGCCGAAAATTCCAATCGAAGGACGTGCCATTTGTGTTCTCTCCATTGTCAAGAATTCGCCGTCGCGTTGAAACGCGGCGCCGCAATTCGGCGCTTCCCGGCGAATACGCCGCGAATCAGCGCGAAACCAGAAGTCCCACCAGAAAGCCGACGCCCGCGGCAATGCCGAGCGACTGCCACGGATTGTCCTTCACATATTTCTCAGTGCAATCGACGCCCGCGCGATAGCGGCTTTGCGCACTCGCCTGTGCATCCTCGAGCGCGTTACGCGCCGAATCGACGTGATCGCGCAGACGCGAACGGAGCGCCTCGACGCCCTCGCCCGGCAGCGTCGCCGACAATCGCAGCAACTCCTCCGAATCGTTCAGGAGCACCTTGATGTCTTCAATGATCTTTTGCTTGCCCAACGCAAGCTGGACAGTCGTCTGACTCATGGAATGTAGGCCTCGCGCAATTGGGATGTGTATGAGTAGGCCGAAGCTCGATCAGCGTGTTTCGGCGACCGGAAGGCGGCTCACGGGAAGGCGCGCGTCTGTTTCGAGACGGGCGCGCAGGCTGCGCACGACGCCGCTTGCCATCAACGCGCCGCCCATTGCGCCGAACACGAAACTGGTCACGTTCGCTGCGCGCGCCAGCGCCGGCGTGCCTGCCGCATAGCCTAGCACCGCGCACATCAGCGCGGTGACGAGCGCGACGGCGGCCCAGTGATAGATGTCGATCGGCTCGCCGGGCACGAGTTCCTGACCATCGCTGCCGCCCGCTTGCGCACGCCGCGTGCGGATCGGCCGCTTGGGGATCGTGCGCTCGTGAGCGGCACCGTCGAAACTAAAGAAGTCTTCCATGATGCTTTTGCCTCTCTCGCCTATCCTCGTGTGTGCGCCCACGATGCCAAGGTCGTGGCGAACTTTCGAATAAGAATCACGATGACCCAAGCGAACGCAGCTTTCGTGCCAGTGACGGCGTACTGGAGTACGACCCGCGCCTGCGCCGCGAAGTGTCAGCGAATCGGGTAACAATTACGCTGTGCGCTTGTAATTTCTCAGTGCGTAAAGGAGAACCTTTCCGCAAGCGCTCCGGACGCGCTGCCCATTCAGACAAAATGCGCGGCCGGTCGGCCGGCACATTGCCGCAAGGTCGTTGCGAATGGTTAAATAGCGTTTATGAGATAGGTTCGCCTGTAAGCAATCGGCGTTGCGCAGACACGCGATGCAGGCGCCCCGGCACCGACGCACCACGAGGAAGAGCGGCTCACGGCTGACGTGAGCACGACGGGCAGCGCGCACGGGCGCGTGATATGCCGATGCGCGCGGTCACCCACGGTTGCGCCGCTCGCGCGCCGCACTGCGCCACGCCGGCTGCGACCGGCGCCGCCCGCGCAGGCCGCCGCCCGACCACCACATACGCAGAACTGGAACGATCAGGACACATGGCGTCAACCGAACTGGATCCGCCGCCCGCAGCGGTCGGCGATACACCCGCGCAAAGAAAGCGCAACACGGGGGAAGTGCCGGGCTTGAAGTCCTATGGACTGCTCTATGGCTCGTCGCCCGTGATGCTGGAGTTGTATGCGCAAATCGAGCGCGTCGCCGCGACCGATGCGACGGCGCTCATCATCGGCGAGTCGGGTACCGGCAAGGAACTCGTCGCCCGGACGATTCACGACCATAGCGCGCGCAAGGACGCGCCGTTCATCGCGGTGAACTGCGGCGCGATTCCCGACAATCTGATCGAAGCCGAGCTTTTCGGTCACGAGAAAGGCAGCTTCACGGGTGCGGTGCAGGGGCGCATCGGCTATTTCGAGCACGCGAATGGCGGCACGCTCTTTCTCGACGAAGTCACCGAGATGTCGCCCGTGCGGCAAGTGAAACTGCTGCGCGCGCTCGAGACGGGCACGTTCTTTCGTGTGGGCGGCAACGATCTCATCAGCTCCGATGTACGCGTGATCGCGGCGACCAATCGCGATCCCATCGTCGCCGTGAAGGAAAATGGCTTGCGCGAGGATCTGATGTATCGCCTCGCGGTATTCCCGTTGCGCGCGCCGCCGCTGCGCGAGCGCGATTCGGACCGCGAACTGCTTGCACAATATTTCCTCTCGGAAATGAACGCGCAGGAAGGCACGAGCAAGGTCTTCAGCAAGCGCGCACTCGACGTGCTGCGCACCTATTCGTGGCCGGGCAACGTGCGCGAGCTGAAGAACACGGTCTATCGCGCGTTCATCCTCGCGGAGAAGACGGTGGAGATCGCGCATCCACACCTTGCCTCGCGCGTGAAGAAGCCCGTCACGCAGGGCGACGCGATGAACGTCTGGGTAGGCACGCCGCTCGCCGATGCGCAGAAGCAGATCATCCTCGGCACGCTCAAGCATTGCGGTGGCGACAAGCGGCGTGCGGCAAAGGCGCTCGGCGTGAGCCTCAAGACCTTGTATAACCGCCTCGGCGCATACGAAAACGAAGACTCCGAAGGCAGTGACACGGCCACCGGCGGCGAAAGCTGAGCAGCCTTTCGGCTTACATCTGCATGACTCCCGAAGCGGGCGCGCATGGCCGCGCTCGCTTCTTTTTGTTCGCGACGCTGCGCCGATCGAAACGTGCTCGCGTCGCTTGCAATTTCTTGCAATTTTCCCGAAGCGGTAATTAGAAGCATGCTTCAAAATGCGCGAAGCCCGCGCATCGTGGCGTGTTTGCGTTGCCGGGCGGCGGCTTGAGGGCGAGACCTCAAGGAGATTCGAGCCAAGCGAACCCCGATGGCAAGCGTCGGGACACGGGTAGACGAAGGAAAGCAACATGCAGATCAGGGTCCATCGGCGCGGCCCGCGCGCCGCCGCGCTCGCCGCGGTCATCTCGGGCGTCATCGCTTGCGTGAGCCTCAGTGGATGCAACTCGCTCTATAGCGAAGGCGCGACGGCAGGCGCCGGTATCGCGGGCGCGGCGGTGGCGAATAGCGTCACCAGCAACGCCGCGGTGGCAACAGGCATCGGCCTGGGCGCGGTCGCCGCGGCGCGCGCGGGCGTGCAGTACACGCAGCGCGTCATTCACACCAACACACAGGATCAGATCGCTACAGCCGCCGGGCCGCTGGCGGTCGGCGCGGTCGCGCCGTGGAAGGCGGTGCACTCGGTGCCGATCGAAGAAGACGAGAAAGGCCGCGTGACAGTGAGCCGCACGATCAGCAGCGGCGTGCTCGACTGCAAGGAGATCGTGTTCTCGGTCGATCGGGACGCGACGAAGGATCGCGCCGCGGACAGTGCGTTCTATGTCGCGTCGGTATGCCGTGACGGCGACAAGTGGAAGTGGGCGTCGGCGGAGCCCGCTACACCGCGCTGGGGCTCGCTGCAATGACGCTGTCTCTCGACGTATCTCTGGCGCTGCGTCTCGGGCTGATCGCGGCGGGTGCGGCCGCTTGCGTGACGATGAGCGGCTGCGCGTCGATCGGCGCCGCGGCCGGCGCGACCGCCGGCATCGCGACGGGCGCGTTCACGACGAATCCGGCCATCGGGCTCGGCGTGGGCATCGCGGTGCAGGCCGCCACCGACGAGGCGGTCAAGCACATCACCAAATCGCTGCATGAGGATCAGCAGGTCATGATCGCGGTGACAGCGGGCGTGTCGCAGATCGGCGAGACGCGGCCATGGAAGGTCAAGCACACCTTGCCGGTCGAGAACGGCCACGGCGAAGTGCGTGTGCTGCGCGAATTCAGCAGTGCGCTCGCGACGTGCAAGGAATTCGCATTCTCGGTCGTCGATGGCGACGATGCGAAAGCGCCCGCCGAATGGTTCATCGCTACGGCATGCCAGCAGCCGAGCGGTTGGAAATGGGCGTCGGCGGAGCCTGCGGTCGAGCGTTGGGGGAACTTGCAGTAGCTTCCTGGATGGTCTACCGAAGAGCGCGGTTCCCTTGCGGACACCGCGCTTTTTTCATGACTTCAGCCGTTGGCCATCGCTTCCGGCGCGGCGCGTGCGAGGAAGCCGTGGATCAGTTTCGGCCGTTCCGAACGGCCAATCCAAAGCAAAAAGCGCGGCGCCTTCATCGGGCAACCGCGCTTTTGAATCGACTGCGATCAAGGCCGCTCAAGCCTCGACATCCTCCAGACTCAGCATCTCCGTCTGGTCGTTATAGGAAAAGATCTCCCCGTAACGTCCCCAGTCGATGACCGCGTCGAGCGTCTCCTGCGCAGCCTTGTCGGAGAGAAAGTCCTCCAGTTCCTGCTCGAAGCGCACGCGCGGCGCGCGATGTCCCGGCCGCTCGTTCAGCACCTTCTTGATCCGCGCGGCCAGCGGCACGTGCCGCAGCAGATGCTCGGCGAACATCATCTTGCGCTCCTGCGTGCCGAGTTCGGCGAAGACGCGCGCTTGCGGCGTGAGGAAGATGTCGCCTTCGCGCACATCGGCGAACCCCAGATGTTGCAGCACTTCCGCGATCGGAAAGAGATCATCGACCTCGAGATGCAGAGTGCGCGCGATTTCGGGCATGTCCGCGCGGCCGTGATACGGCTCCGCCGCGAGCGTTTCGATGAGACCGGCCATCAGGTTGGTCGAGACCGACGGCAGCCAGCTTCCCAGCTCGAGCCCCTTCTTCTTCGCTTCGTCCATCTGGCGCGCGGTCATCTTCGCGTAGATATCGTCGACGAGACGCCGGAACGCCGGGTCCAGACGATTGCGCGGATGCTTGAAGGGCACCTTGATCTCGGCCATCACGCGACCGGGATTCGACGACAGCACCAGAATGCGGTCGCACATGAACACCGCTTCCTCGATGTTGTGCGTGACGATCAGCACCGACTTGATCGGCATGCGCCCCTGCGTCCACAGATCGAGCAGGTCGGTGCGCAGGTTTTCGGCAGTCAGCACGTCGAGCGCGGAGAAAGGCTCGTCCATGAGCAGTAGCGTCGGATCGACGACGAGCGCCCGCGCAAACCCCACGCGCTGCCGCATGCCGCCCGACAGTTCGCGCGGATACGCGTTTTCGAAGCCGTCGAGACCGATCAGGTCGATCGCGGCCAGCGCGCGTTCGCGGCGCTCGCGCGCGCCCACGCCCTGTGCTTCTAGACCGGCTTCCACGTTCTGAAGCACGGTCAGCCACGGAAACAGCGCGAACGTCTGGAACACCATCGCGACGCCCTTCGCGGGACCGCTCAACGGCTCGCCCAGATAGGTCACTTCGCCGGCCGTCGGCTCGATCAGCCCCGCGATGATGCGCAGAAGCGTCGACTTTCCCGAGCCCGAGCGCCCGAGCAATCCGACGATCTCCCCTTCGCGCAGCGCTAGGTTCGCATCGTCGAGCACGAGCAGCTCGCCCTGCGTCTTGTTGAAGCCTCGGCTGACGTTCGCCACGCGCAGGATCTCCGCGCCGAGCCGCGGCGGCGTGCCTTGCGGGCGCTGAAAGCCCGGTGCCGCCGACGTCTGCGTATTTTTCAGGTTCTGCATCGGAACTCGTCCTCAATCCAGCCGGAGTCTAGCTTCGGCGTAGGCGTACAGCGGGCGCCACAACAGTCGGTTGAACAGCGTGACGAACAGCGACATCACGGCGATGCCGAGAATGATTTTCGGATAGTCACCCGCGGCGGTCGTCCGGGCGATATAGGCGCCGAGGCCGTGCGCCACGACCTCCGTCTTCCCCCAGGACACGGCTTCAGCGACGATGCTGGCGTTCCACGCGCCGCCCGAAGCGGTGATCGCGCCGGTGATGTAGTAAGGAAAGATGCCCGGCAGCATGCACTTCTTCCACCACTGCCAGCCGCGGATCTGGAAATTGCTCGCGGCCTCGCGATAATCGTTCGGATAGGAGGACGCCCCCGCGACCACGTTGAAGAGGATATACCACTGCGTGCCGAGCACGATGAGCGGGGACAGCCAGATATCCGGGTTCAGATTCCAGCGCACGATCACCACGACGAACACCGGAAACAGCAGGTTTGCCGGGAACGCGGCGAGGAACTGCGCGAGCGGCTGGATTTTTTCCGCGAGCGCCGGACGCAGGCCGATCAACACGCCGATGGGCACCCACACCACCGATGCGAGCGCGATCAGCACCACCACGCGCAAGAGCGTGATGAAGCCGAGCACGAACACATGGCCGACTTCGCCCCAACTCACGCCGGTCGAGACGAACGACGCGACCTTCCACACGACGAACACCGTGATCAGCAGCACGACCGTGCCCCACGCGATATCGCCGACGCGCGTGGACGGCACTTTCGCGCGCAACGGCAAGCCGACGTTCTCGAGCGCGCCTTGCAACGACGGCAGCCTGATGGGCACACGCGCCGCCTTCGCAAGAATCCAGCCCGCCGGCACGAGCAGACGGTGAATCAGGCGGGTGCGGCGAATCAGGTCGAGGAGCCACGACGAAGGCTCGTCGCCCGAGCTCGTGTTCTCCATGCGGAACTTGTCGGCCCACGCGACGAGCGGGCGGAACATCAACTGGTCGTAGGCCAGGATGACGATGGTCATCGCGAGGATCACCCAGCCGATCGCGCTCAGGTTGCGCTCGCCGATGGCCGCGGCCAGATACGCGCCGATGCCCGGCAGTACGATCGTGCGGTTGCCGACCGTGATCGCTTCAGACGCGACGACGAAGAACCAGCCGCCCGACATCGACATCATCATGTTCCAGATGAGGCCCGGCATCGAGAACGGCACCTCGAGCTTCCAGAAGCGCTGCCAGTTCGTGAGGTGAAACCCGCGCGAGACTTCGTCCAGGTCGCGCGGCACCGTGCGCAGCGACTGGTAGAAGCTGAACGTCATGTTCCACGCCTGGCTCGTGAAGATGGCGAAGATCGCCGCGCATTCGGCGCCGATCACGCGCCCGGGGAACAACGCGAGGAAGAACGTCACCGTAAAGGAGATGTAGCCCAGCACCGGCACCGACTGGAGGATGTCGAGAATCGGCACGAGCACGATCGACGCACGCCGGCTCTTCGCCGCGAGCGTGCCGTAGATCAGCGTGAAGATGAGCGAGGCGACCATCGCCAGCAGCATGCGCAAGGTCGTGCGCAACGCGTATTCCGGAAGATTCGCGGGGTCGAGCGAGATCGCCTGGGTCTGCAGCGTCGAGATGGGCGCCAGGGTCTCGTGAAAACCGACGGCGGCGAGCGCGATGATGCAGATGATCATCGGGAACGCGACGAAATCCCACCGGTTGGGCAGGATCCGCCACGCCGACGCATTCGCCGTGCGATTCAGATTGAAACCAAAATCCATTCAAGGCCCTCCCCGTAAGGCTTTGTTCCGACCGCGCGAGCGCGGGATGTTGCTTGAGACGGCCAACGAGCCGTCCGGCGGGCAAGAAGCCTTTGCCCGAAACAGCCCCATGCTCAACGCACGCGGCCGTCAAAACGACGACACGTTCAGCGCACGACGGCGCCGGGCAGTCGCCGCGTCAGACGTTTCCCCGCGCTGAACCGAGCGACACTACACCAACCCGTGTGACAGGCACAACCTTCATGCGGCCCGGCGCGCCAATCCTGCGATGTTTCTGTTGCTCTTCAGCACGGCACGGGCAAAATGAAGGGCAGTCCGCGTCGAATGCGCCTCGCGCCCGCGTGCCTTGGCCTCCTTTCAGTCTGGCTGCGGCGCGCATACGCCAGCCGGCACGGCGGACAGCGCTTTTGTGCGGCGCGCATCCGTTATGTTGGACGCACGTCGCACGCCGTCAGAAGGCACTTGATAGGCGGCAGAAAACATCGTCCAATCTTGGCTTATCACGAACAATAATTTGAGCGCCGATGCGATGCGAGACGCCCGATCCGAGCCGGAAACCCGCCTGAGCCATGCCTGCCGCCCCATTGCGGGCGAAAAGCCGGAAAGCGGCAGACATGATGCGCTGCAATCCGCGCACCCGCCTCGCCCGCTTGGCGCAGGCTCAACCGCTCTGGCGGCACGGCGCGTTCAGCCTGCGAAAGGCGTGAACTTCCATTGCGCCCGAGATCGATGAACAAGCTCATCCTGCACCGTGTGATCGCGACGCTCGGCCTCGCGGCGCTGGCATTCGCGTGCTGGATTGCCGCCGGCTTGTTGTCGGACCGAATGGTACAACAGGAGATGACGGCGACGGTGCGGACCGAGCGCCAGATGGCGGCGTCGATCGTCGACAACATGGCGCAGATCATCGCGAGCGATCTGGCGATGTCGCGCGCGATTCCCGCCACGCTGGCGCAGATGGACCTCACGCAGCGAGCGCTCGCGGAGTCGCGGAATTATGCCTCGAACCCGGCCGGGACGGAACTCGAACGCCGCAAGGACTGGACCGCGCGCCCCGCTCTGGAGAAGGTCAATCACTTCCTTCACGACGCGCAGGGCTTCTCCGGCCTCGACTCCATCTGGCTCGTCAACGACAGGGGCTTCTGCATTGCCTCGAGCAACGCCGCCGACGACGACAGCTTCATCGGCTACGACATGAGCGCTCGCGGCTATGTGGCGCGTGCGCTGCTCGGCGGTTTCGTCGAGATGTACGGCGTGGGGCGCCTGTCCGGCGAACCGGGCATCTTCATCGCGGCGCCCGCTTACGAGGACGGCATCCTGGTCGGGGCGGTGATCGCCAAAGTGAGCATCGACCGGCTGCGGCACTGGGTCTCGCGTGCCGGCACATTCGTGACCGACGAGAATGGCGTCGTCGTGATGGCGCATGACGGGCGGCTCGAATACGAAGCGATGCCGGATGCGCCCATCGCGCGCATGACCGGGCGCGAGCGCGTCGAGCATTATCGGCGCGAGTCGTTTCCGGAGTTGCGCCTGTCGCATATCGGCGAGCAGATGCGCGCGTCCGAGCACTGGCTCGCGCCCGCGCTCGCGCAGACCTTCTACGCCGCGAACGGCAGCAACGTGCCCTCGCTTTACGACGAACGCACGGGACTCAATTCCGGCCTTTCGGCGCATATCGTCCATCCGCTCACGAGCTGGCCGGAGATCAGCCGCAATCACAGCCGCGACCGCTTCCTCGTGTTTCTGACGATGCTCGGCGTCGTGACGCTCGCGATCGTGATCGCCACGTCGTACTCGCGCGAGCGGCGCCTGCACCGCGCGACGCGCGATCTCGCCGAGCAGCTGCAATCGGCCAATACGCTGCTGTCGGCCGAAGCGCGCCACGACGCACTCACGGGCGCCCTCTCCCGGCGTTACTTCCTGGACACGCTGCGTCATGAAGTCGAGCTCGCGCGCTCGGTCGGCACTCCGCTTTCTGTGGCGATCGCCGATCTCGACCACTTCAAGCAGATCAACGATCGCTTCGGCCACGCCTCGGGCGACCGCGCGCTCGAACATTTCGTCGAAGTGTGCCGCGCGCAGCTTCGTCCGAGCGATGCGATCGGCCGGCTCGGCGGCGAGGAATTCGGCATTCTGCTGCCGCAAACCTCGCTCGCCGATGCGCAAGCCGTACTCGAACGTCTGAGGAAGCGCTTCCATCACGAGCACTGCGCGCATCTGCCGGACGACGCGGCGCTGTCGGTGTCGATCGGTATCACGGAGCTCGCATCGGACGATGCGCTCGAATGGATTCTCTCGCGCGCCGACCTCGCGCTCTACGAAGCGAAATCGCGCGGGCGCGACCGCAGCGAAGTGCGCCCCGCCGATCCCGGCCCGTCCACGCGGCACCCGGAAGACACGCTCGCGGGCAAATAGGCGGCGAGCGCGCCGCCCTCGCCGAGGCATCGAGTCACCGCACGGCCACCCGCATGTCGCGACGCGCACGCATCGCGCAGGTATCATCGACATTCGAAATCGAATGCCGCTGGCGTGAATCGGGAGAATTGCATGAAGGGAAATCTGGTCATCGTGTGTCGGGATCAGGACGCGGAAACGTTCGACCATCTGCTCGCCGAGTACGGCTCGTTTCAGACGCGGCTTTCGTCGACGGCGTGGTTCCTGAAAATCGATCTCGCGCCCGAAGTGATTCAGGAGGAGATCCTCACGCGCCTCGGCAAATACACGACGCACTACATTTTCGAGGCCTCGACCGTGACATACAACACGGTGGACAGCGAAGCGGCGTCGGCGCTCGAAACGCTGTTCGACTGATACCGCGCCGCTTCAGCTACGAAGCGCGCCGTTAAAGCACGCGCTCCTCGTGCTGCGGGCCGGCGCGCCGCTCTTCCGCCGGCAGCGTGGCGATGTCGAACGGAAAGGTCATCACGACCTGCAATCCGCCTTTCGCGCGATTGCCGATCTCGCACTCACCGCCCACGCGCCGCGCGAGCCGCTCCACGATGGCAAGTCCGAGCCCGCTATGACCACTGCCGCCGCGCGCCGGATCGAGCCGCACGAACGGCCGGCTCGCCTTGACAAGATCGTCCGGCGCGATGCCCTTGCCGTGGTCGGACACTGACAGCACCCAGCCCTTCGCCTCGCGCCGCGTCTCGATGACGACCGGCGGCGCACCGTACGCATGCGCGTTGTCGAGCAGGTTCGACAGCACCCGGTCGAGCGTGGCTGCCGGCAACGCAAAAGCCGGCCCGGCCTCGAGTTTCAGGCGAATCGGCGGCGCGCCCGGCGACACCGCGCGATAAGCCCGCGCGATCCGCTCGCATTGTTCGTCCACGGGAATCGGCTCGCTGCCGTCCGGGCGGTCGTGCGCGAACACGAGGAATTGATCGACGATATGCGCCATGGAATCGACGTCGCGCACGACGCCGTCGCGCATTTTCTCGTCGTCCATCATTTCGGCGCGCAGCCGCAGGCGCGCGAGCGGCGTCTTCAGATCGTGCGCGACACCCGCGAGCATCACAGCGCGGTCGTTCTCCGTCTGCGAGACCTCGCGGACCATCTGATTGAAGCCGTGCGTCAACTGCCGCAATTCGCGCGGGCCGCGCTCGGGAACCGGTGGCGTCGGCTGGCCGCGCCCGAAGCGCCCGACCGCCTGCGCGAGCGAGCGCAACGGATATTGCAGTTGCCACGCGCCGAACAGCGCGGCAAGGACGGCCGTCGAGAAAATCAGCGCGAGCCACACGAGCATGCGGTCGCGCGAGCGCGGCGGGCGCAGCGGCTGCACCGGGACGACGATCCACCCCGAATCCTTCACGCCGTGCACCCACACGCTCGGCGGGCCGCCTGGCTCGTTCAGGCGCACTTCCGTGCCGTCGGGCAGACGGTCTTTCAGATCCTCGACGAAACGCTGCAGCGGCGGCGGCATATCCTCGCCGGGCTGCTTCGGCACCTCCGGACTCGCGAGCGGGACGACGCGCACGCGCGGCGGCAAAGGCTGATCCGGCGTATTGGCGATGTGCTGACGAACCGCTTCGACAAGGAAAACGGCCTCCTCGACGGCGAACCGCGTCTGCACATTGTCCCGCTCGAACCGGATGATCGCGAACCAAGCGACATGCGACAGCACCAGCATGCCGATGACGATCACGACCAGCCGGCCGAACAGCGTGTCAATTGCCCGGCGCATTTTGCTCGCCGTCCGGCACGAACACGTATCCGCGCCCCCGCACCGTCTGGATGAAGCGCGGCGCCGAAGGATCGGTTTCCAGGATGCGGCGCAGGCGCCAGACCTGCACGTCGATGCCGCGGTCGGTTCCGTCGTATTCCGGGCCGTGCAGGAGTTCGAGCAGGCGCTCGCGCGTAAGCGTGCGCATCGGGTTGTTCACGAAGATCTTGAGCAGCGCGAATTCGCTGCCCGACAGCGTCAGCGGTTTGTCGTCCTGTTGCAGCGTGCGCGACTGAAAGTCCAGACGGAACCGGCCGAACGAAAACGGCTCCCGCTGCTCGGGCGCGGCCGACGGAATCGTGCGACGGCGGCGCAGCACGGCCTGCACGCGCGCGAGCAGTTCGCGCGGATTGAACGGCTTGCCGAGGTAATCGTCCGCGCCCAGTTCCAGGCCGACGATCCGGTCCACGTCGTCCGCGCGCGCGGTCAGCATGATGACCGGGATATCGTCGCCGGACGCGCGCAACTGTTTGAGCGCGGTCAGCCCGTCGACGCCCGGCATCATCAGATCGAGCACGATGAGATCGGGCCGCTCGCGTTCGATGCGGCGTTCGAGACCACCGGCGTCATGCAGCACCGACACCTCGATGCCCTGCCGGACCAGATAGTCGCGCAGAAGGTCGCGCAGTTCGGCGTCGTCGTCGACGACAAGTATTTGCGTAGTCATGGGATGCAGTTTAGCGCGTGAGTCTGACCTCGATTGATGACAGCCCTGCCACAAGGGTTACGGGGTGTTACGACGAAAGCGGGACGTAAACCGGCGTAACAAGCCTGAACCGTGCCGTAACACGCGGGCTGCCGCGAACCCCTACGCTGTGTCTCACCGACAAGCGCAAGACCTCGACACTCCAACCGACCCGTCGATCAAGGCCTCGTGGCTTCGGCATCGAAAACAATCAAGGGAGTATCAAGATGGCCAAGCAATATCGCATCCTCACCGCCGCCGCTGCTGCAATCGCGCTGACGTTCGGCACGGCCTACGCGGCCACCGGCGACGCGCCGCCGGCACCGGCCCCCGGCGGCCCGGCCATGATGGGTGGCCACGGCGGGCCTGGCGGCCACCACATGGAAATGCGCATGCAGAAGCAACTGGACGAGCTGCACGGCCAGTTGAAGCTGAACGCGGATCAGGAAAAGCTCTGGCAGACCGCGCTCACGACGATGAAGCAAAATCATCAGGCGATGCGCGAGGCCCGTAAGCAGATGCACGATCAGTTCAAGTCGATGGAAAGCCAGCCGATCCTCGATCTGAACGCGATGCACGCGGCGCACCAGAAGATCGAGGCGCAGAACGCGCAACTGCGCGAGCAGACCGCGACCGCGTGGCTGAACTTCTACAACGCGCTGAACGACCAGCAGAAAACGACCGTCAGCACGTCGCTCAAGAAG
Source organism: Caballeronia sp. INML3B (assembly GCF_023631305.1). Taxonomy (NCBI): domain Bacteria; kingdom Pseudomonadati; phylum Pseudomonadota; class Betaproteobacteria; order Burkholderiales; family Burkholderiaceae; genus Caballeronia; species Caballeronia sp. INML3B. Next base: position 4,497 of record NZ_JALQDI010000004.1, on the reverse strand, counting down.
CACTTCGCGAAGATGCAGGAACACCAGCACAAGATGCATGAGCGCTGGGGCAAGCACCGCGGCGGCCCGGACGGCGCACCGGGCGCGGCGGCGGGCGCATCGGCCACCGCGAAGCCGTAAGCGGCGGTTGCTGCAAAAAAAGCCGCGGAGCATGGCGCTCCGCGGCTTTTTTATCGACGGCTCAGGACTTATGCGAGGTCGAACAGCAGCACTTCGGCGTTGTCGCCCTTCTCGAGCGTGACTTTCGACACATCCTCGAGCTTCGCGGCATCCCCCGCGCCGAGCGTCTCGCCATTTACCGTCACTGCGCCGCGCGCCACGTGCACGTACACGCGACGGCCCGCCGGTACGTCGAAGTCCGCGCGCTCGTCGCCATTGAAGAGGCCCGCGAAGATTCGTGCGTCCGCGCCGATTTTGACCGAGCCATCCGCGCTGTCAGGCGATGCGATCACGCGCAGCCGGCCGCGCTTTTCGTCGTCCGCGAAGCGCTTTTCCTCATAACCCGGCGCGCCGCCCGGCGCATCCGGAATGATCCAGATTTGCAGGAAATGAGCGGTGTCCGTCGGTGAGCCGTTGAACTCGCTATGACGCACGCCGGTGCCGGCACTCATGCGCTGCACGTCGCCGGGACGGATCGTCGAGCCGTTACCCATGCTGTCGCGATGCGCGAGCGCGCCGTCGAGCACGTAACTCACGATTTCCATATCGCGATGACCATGCGCGCCGAAGCCCTGGCCGCCCGCCACGCGGTCTTCGTTGATCACGCGCAGCGCGCCGAAGTGCATGTGCTCCGGATCGTAGTAATCGGCAAAGGAGAAGCTGTGATACGAGTCGAGCCAGCCGTGATTGGCGTGGCCCCGTTCGTTGCTGCGGCGAATCTCGAACATGATGTTTGCTCCCGCCCGAGGCGTTGGTTTGCGATGGAGAGAATGTAAGGGCGACGCCGCTTTGGAACAACGCGCCCCAAGGCACTACATCGTTCCACCCATGCATGTAATCGGACTCTTCCGGGTGCGCCTCCGCGCGCTCGCCGGCTTCGGGTAAAATACCGCGCTTTTCGGGGTGGCGACGGGTGGCGACAGCCCACGCTCGGCCGACGCGCCGGGATATCCGACGATCGCGAACCCGCCGCGAAGCGATTGCGAGTTAACCGGGCTGGCAGCAACGGCAGCCCGCAATTTTGACCACTTAGAATACCGACCGCTGGCCGTAAAGCGGGAGCGAGCCGGAGAAGGACAGCCGAAACGCGCGGGAAGCGCGCCGCCGGCCGGAAAGAGACATGATTACATTCGTATCGCGCGCCGCTGCCTCATCCACGGGTACGACCGCCGGAACGCATCGCGCGAACGACCGCCGTGTGCCGCGCTCGTCGCACTCCATGCACGTTAGGCACCTTACCAAGGAATCACCATGTTGCAAGGCTACGGCCCGCTGATCCTCGCGGGCACCTGGCAGACCGTCAAGCTGGCGGTGCTGTCGCTCGTGTTCGCCTTTGTGATCGGCCTGATCGGCGCGGCGGCGAAGCTGTCGAAAAACCGCGTGGCGTCGGGTTTCGGCACCGTCTACACCACGCTCATCCGCGGCGTGCCCGACCTCGTGCTGATGCTGCTTCTTTTCTACAGCATCCAGATCTGGCTGAACCTGTTCACGGACGCGGTAGGCTGGGATCAGATCGACATCGATCCGTTTCTCGCCGGCATTCTGGTCCTCGGTTTCATCTACGGCGCGTATTTCACCGAAACCTTCCGCGGCGCATTTCTCTCCGTGCCGCGCGGCCAGCTCGAAGCGGGCGTGGCTTACGGCATGACGCCTTGGCAGACCTTCTCCCGCATCATGTTTCCGCAGATGATGCGTTTCGCGCTGCCCGGCATCGGCAACAACTGGCAGGTCATGGTCAAGGCGACGGCGCTCGTGTCGATCATCGGCCTCGCGGATGTCGTCAAGGCCTCGCAGGATGCCGGCAAGGGCACGCTGCGCTTCTTTTTCTTCACGCTTCTCGCGGGCGCGGTCTATCTCGCGATCACCACGATCTCGAATTTCGTGCTGATCTGGCTGGAGCGGCGCTATTCCATCGGCGTGCGCAAGGCCGATCTCTAATCGGCCCATTCAGGAGCGGCAGGGAATCATGATCGAAATCATCCAGGAATACTGGAAGAACTACCTCTTCACCGACGGCTACCGCATCACCGGTCTCGCGATCACGATGTGGCTGCTGGTGATCTCCATTGGCCTCGGCTTTTGTCTGTCAGTGCCGCTCGCGGTCGCGCGGGTGTCGAAGAACAAGCTGCTGTCGCGTTCGGTGTGGCTCTATACGTACGTCTTTCGCGGCACGCCGCTCTACGTTCAGTTGCTGCTGTGCTACACGGGCCTGTACAGCCTGCAGGTCGTGCGCGATCACATGCTGCTCGCCGAATTCTTCCGTAGCGGCATGAACTGCACGCTGCTCGCCTTCACGCTCAACACCTGCGCGTACACCACGGAAATTTTCGCGGGCGCGATCAAGGCGACGCCCTACGGCGAGATCGAAGCCGCGCGCGCATACGGCATGTCGGGTTTCACGCTGTATCGACGGGTGATTCTTCCTTCGGCGTTGAGACGCGCGCTGCCCTACTACAGCAATGAAGTCATTCTGATGCTGCACGCGACCACCGTCGCGTTCACGGCGACCGTGCCGGACATTCTCAAGATCGCGCGCGACGTCAATTCGGCGACTTATCAGTCGTTCGAGGCGTTCGGCATCGCCGCGCTGCTCTATCTTTGCATTTCGTTCGCGCTCGTGTGGCTGTTCCGCCGCGCCGAGTATCGCTGGCTCGCTTATTTGCGGCCGCAAGGCAAATAAGACCATCGAGTCAGCCAAGGACCCTTCATGAATTCCCAGATGCACAAGCTTTTTGTCGACGATATTCACAAGCAGTACGGCAGCAACGAGGTCCTGAAGGGCGTTTCGCTCAAGGCGAAGGCCGGCGACGTGATCAGCATCATCGGCTCGTCCGGCTCGGGCAAGAGCACGATGCTGCGCTGTATCAACTTCCTGGAGCAGCCGAATCAGGGGCGCATCTTCGTCGACGGCACCGAAGTCCGCACGATGAAGGACAAGACCGGCGCGCTGAAGGCGGCGGACCCAAAACAACTGCGGCAAGTTCGCTCGAAATTGTCGATGGTCTTCCAGCACTTCAATCTCTGGTCGCACATGAACGTGCTGGAAAACGTGACCGAGGCGCCCGTGAACGTGCTCGGGCTCTCGAAGAAGGAAGCAGAGGAACGCGGGCGCGCTTATCTGGAAAAGGTCGGGCTCGCGCCGCGGGTGGAGAAGCAGTATCCGTCGCATTTGTCGGGTGGACAGCAGCAGCGCGTCGCCATTGCGCGCGCGCTCGCGATGCATCCCGACGTCATGCTCTTCGACGAACCGACTTCCGCGCTCGATCCCGAGCTCGTCGGCGAAGTGCTCAAGGTCATGCAGACGCTCGCCGAGGAAGGCCGGACGATGATCGTCGTGACGCACGAGATGGCGTTCGCGCGCAACGTGTCGAATCATGTCGTGTTCCTGCATCAGGGACGCATCGAGGAGGAAGGTCATCCGGATGCGGTGTTCGGCAACACGAAGAGCGAGCGCCTGAAGCAGTTCCTATCGGGCAGCCTGAAGTAGATTCGCGAAACGCAGCCGAAAGCCCGTTTCGGCAACCTTCGACTCCAGAAAAGGCGCCCGCGAGGCGCTTTTTTTGCGTCCAGCCAAAGTTGTACTGACCTCTTCCGCGCCCTTCTCCGACCTAGCGCCGCGACGCGTGCGAGTCAATAGGCGACAAACCTGACTCTGAAACTTACATGACGCCAAAGCCCTGACGGCATAAGGCTTTGCGAGGCGTTTCCCATCCTGTGGGTAGTGTGCCTATCACATGGGCATTGCATTTTTGACACAGACACTCGGCGAACTTCAAATTTCTTTGGCGGTTATAACGTATTTTGTTAAATTGGTAACCAAAGTACCAAAACGAAGTACGCAAAAAGTAGTTTTACTTCAAAAGTCCAAAAGAAACTGAGGAACGGCACCGATCGACGGGTCGGCGTCAGGTTCGCGCCCACGACGCGTGAATCGCCACTAGCACCACAGCCCGCGCGTGTCCTTCCTCTGAAAACAATTTTCGGTTGGGTGCGCTCGCATCGAACCACACAGCAGCACTTGGGTTCTATTTCTTGACAGGGTTGGAGGAGATGATGAAGAAAGCTTTGCTCGCGTCGGCAGCACTGCTGACGTTCAGCGCGGTCGCGCACGCTCAAAGCAGCGTGACGCTCTATGGCCGCCTGGACGCGGGGCTCGAATATATGAACGGTGTGCCGACCGGTCCGGCCGGCGCGCCTGCCACTGGCAGTTCGCACCGCTTCAAGGCGGAAAGCGGCGACTGGGGCACGAGCTTGTGGGGTTTGAAGGGCGTCGAAGATCTGGGCGGCGGCTACCGCGCCGTGTTCCAGTTGGAAGGCAGCTTCAACACCATGACGGGT